>JAQVVB010000216.1 GCA_028699215.1 Sphaerochaeta sp.
TAAGCGCCCTCACGCCGATGGTACTACGGTTTTCCGTGGGAGAGTAGGTAGCCGCCGGGCCTTTCTTTGCCCCAATCCGGCCAGGCCGGTTCCATATAGATGGGAAAGGACGCTTCATGCGTCCTTTTCCTGTTTCTGGGGGATTTCTTATGCCTATGGATAAATAGGTATAGGGCTGGTTTTTTATCCCTCGCTCTTGTCCAACACACCCCTTTTTACTATGATGGTAACAATTCAATGATTACAGAGGGTATAAATATGCAGATTACGTTGGACAATTTAAAAAGATCATACGGAAATCTGCATGCGGTCAATGGAGTGAGTTTGGCAATTCCTTCCAATACCATCTACGGAATCATCGGGCGTAGCGGTGCCGGAAAATCGACATTGGTCCGATTGATCAGTTTGCTCGAAAGCCCTGATGCTGGTGAGGTCTACTATGACGATCTTCGTGTTGACAATCTCAGCAAAGCTGAGCTGATCACGCGAAGAAGAAGAATTGGAATGATTTTTCAAAATTTCAACCTGTTTTCCTCACGAAACGCCGCTGAAAACATTGCCTATCCTATGGAAATAACGGGAATGACTCGGAGTGAAATTGATACTCGGGTTGAAGAACTGCTTACCTTGGTTGACTTGGAAGGTCGAGGTACAGCTCCGATCAGCACCCTCAGCGGGGGGCAGAAACAGCGGGTGGCGATTGCTCGTGCTCTTGCTTGTAAACCCGATATCCTTTTTTGTGACGAAGCTACTAGTGCTCTTGATCCACAGACAACCCATTCAATTCTTGCTTTATTAAAGGAAATCCAGAAGAAAATGGCTTTGACCGTTGTCATGATCACCCATCAGATGGAAGTGGTGCGCGACGCCTGCGAGCAGGTTGCGGTCCTTAATGATGGCATGGTGGTTGAGCAGGGATATGTTACAGAAATTTTCTCAAATCCACAAAGTGAGGTCACCAAAGACTTTTTATCTCACTTGGTGGGTGTTGATGAAGCTTCATCAAATTCAGACAAAATGGTTCATTGGTCAACGAAAAAAGGTGCCTACACCCTTAGATTCCGTGGAGGAACGACCGATCAGCCTATTCTCAGTAGGATTTCACGTGACGTAGGTGCTGAATTCAATATTCGAGCCGGTGGAGTCCAAAAAGTCGGTGATGTGGAGATTGGAACCATGGTTGTTGATATAAGTGGTGATGAGGATATGCAGAGAAAGGCAATTCAAGCCCTTCGCGAACAGGGTGTTTTGGTAGAAGAGGAGAATAAGTGATGAGCAAATTATGGATTCTCGTTTTCCAGTCTACAGGACAAACCCTCGCTATGGTCTTTTTTTCAACCTTCTTCTCTCTTTTATTGGGGCTTCCCCTAGGGATTCTTTTATCTGCTACTTCCAGTGAGGAGCAGGGAGGAATCATACCTCATCCTGTATTGAACAATGTATTGGGAAGGATTGTTAATGTACTTCGTTCTTTCCCTTTCATTATTCTCATGATATTGCTTTTTCCTCTTTCCCGGTTGTTGATTGGAACCAGTATCGGTACTGCCGCTACTATCGTCCCGCTGTCCATTGCGGCAGCACCATTTGTAGCTCGAGTAATTGAGACTGCACTTAAGGAGGTGGATCCGGGGGTCGTTCAGGCCGCCCGTGCTATGGGATCCACAAATTGGCAGATCATTTGGAAAGTGCTTATTCCCGAAGCTTTACCCTCACTGGTCAGCGGTGTTACGCTGACGATCATAAACTTGATCGGCTACTCAGCTATGGCTGGGGCCATTGGTGGTGGTGGCTTGGGAGACCTTGCCATTCGGTACGGGTACCAGCGCTTTCGAGGTGATGTAATGCTTGTTGCCGTTGTAATCATCCTTGTTCTCGTTGAGATCATCCAGGTGATAGGCAACAAGATCAGCGCGAGGCTTATTGCCAAACGCTGACAAATCATTTCTATCGTGAAAAGATTCTCATGTAGGTGAGAGTAGGAGATATGTATGAAAAAGATTCTGATAATCGCACTGGTTCTTCTTGTTGCAGCAACTACAGTGTTTGCTGCCGGTACCAAGGAACAAACCTCCTCAAAGGTTTTGACCGTTGGAGCAACCCCCGAACCCCATGCAGCCTTTTTGAACCTTATCGTTGAGGATCTTGCTGCTCAGGGCATCACACTCAAGGTTCAGGAGTTCACTGACTATGTGACTCCCAATGAAGCCCTTGAAACAGGTGAGCTGGATGCAAATTTTTTCCAGCATGTTCCGTATCTGGAATCCTTCAACAAGGACCGTGGATACCATCTTGCCAATGCAGGCGGCATCCATGTAGAACCCTTTGCCCTGTATTCCAAGAAGTACAATAGTCTGTCCACGCTACCTTCAGGGGCGACCATTGCAATTCCCAATGATCCCACAAACGAAGGTCGTGCCTTACTCTTGTTGGAAAGCGCTGGATTGCTCACCCTTGATGCAAAAGCTGGACTGGAAGCCACTCCTATGGATATTGCAGACAATCCAAAGAACTTGAAGTTCCGTGAGATTGAAGCAGCATCCCTTCCTCGTGTGCTTCAGGATGTCGATGCAGCCATTATCAATGGCAACTACGCCATTCCTGCCGGTCTTATCGCTACCCGTGATGGCTTGCTCGTTGAAGGCGCTGACAGTCCTTATGTGAACGTCATTGCTGTCAAGGAAGGCAATCAGAATGATGAACGTATCGTAGCGTTGGTCAAGGCCCTCAGAGGTGATAAAATCAAGAAGTATGTTGCTTCCCAGTATGTTAATGGTGAAGTGGTTCTGGTAACCGAATAGTTCTTTTGAAGCATTGAACAACCTCCCTTCCTCAGTTGTCGGGAGGTTTTTTTTCGTCTTTTTCCATGGTACCATTGGTTTGTGGACGATGAAAAAGACAAGTATGAATCAATATGCATTAATATTGAATAAAATGTATAAAATTGCACAAAATGTTGACAATTAATGCATAAATATTTATTATTTTGAAATCGAAGAACGACGGAGGATACTATGGATTCACATATCAAACTCAAGGGACGCAGTTTTCTTACTCTCAAGGATTACTCTACAGAAGAGATACTCTACCTGTTGGACCTTTCCAAGGAATTGAAGGCAAAGAAAAAAGGTGCATCTTTCTCAAAAAAGCTTGATGGAAAGTTGCTGAAGGGCAAAAACATCGTACTTATTTTTGACAAAACATCCACTCGTACCCGTTGTTCATTCGAAGTTGCAGCCTTTGATGAAGGAGCTCAGGTGACTTTCCTTACCAACAGCCAAATGGGTAAGAAAGAGTCCATAGAAGATACTGCTAAGGTTCTTGGGCGCATGTATGATGGCATTCAGTATCGTGGGTTTTCAATGCAAGTCATCAAGGATCTTTCGACTTTCAGTGGTGTTCCTGTATGGAACGGGCTTACTGATGATGATCATCCCACTCAGGTGTTGGCAGATTTCCTGACAGCAATGGAACATACTGGAAAACCAGTGGACAAGCTGAAGATGGCGTATATTGGAGATGGTAGGAACAATGTTTCAAATGCACTAATGATCGGAGCGGCAAAAGTCGGCATGCAGTATACCATTGGAACTCCCAAGGAGTTATATCCTTCAAAAGAGTTGTTTGATGAGCTCTCTGTTGTCGCCAAGGAAACTGGAGCCAAGCTTTCGGTTACCACCGATCCTTTCGAAGCAGTGAAGGGTGCTGATGTCATCTACACTGATATTTGGGTATCCATGGGAGAAGAAGACCAGACCTCTTCACGTATTGCCTTGTTGAAGGATTACCAAGTGACCATGGATTTGCTGAAGGCTTCAGGAAACAAGAATGTCCTTTTCGAACATTGTCTTCCCTCTTTTCATGATTTGAACACCAGTGTAGCCCAACAGATTCATGAACAGTTTGGCCTTACTGAGTTGGAAGTCACTGATGAGGTGTTCCGCAGCAAGCATTCAGTGGTCTTCGATGAAGCTGAGAACCGGATGCATACGATCAAAGCTGTCATGGTGGCAACCATGAGCGACAAGCTTTAGTAGATGAGACAAGAGTGAGGCAAGGGCCTCCCTTTTGTGGATATTTTGCCCAGTTTTCTTCGTTGATTGTCTGTGGGTGTGTCAGAATGACTCATAATTAGGCGGGTGATGACACAGCAGAGCCTCGGTGACCCAATACGCTGATACTACACTTTATCATTTGATTTTACCTATGGATCACATAGTGTGTAAATTAAAGTAATGTAAGTATTTAAAAGTGCATGATTAAAAGTTGGCACGCCTCTTGCAAATATGTTTACGTACCCTGAAAAGGGAAAAAAGAACATAAAAGACACGGAGGTGTACTATGAAATATCTAGCAAGAACGAATTATGAGTATCCGATGGCATCTGCTTTTGACTCACTGTTCAATGACATGATGGGATCTTGGGGGGTATCTTCTTCAAGGATTCCACCGGTTGACATCACAGAGAATGAACATGCGTATGTCCTTGAGGCCGAACTTCCTGGCTACAAGCAAGAAGAGGTGAAAGTAAGCATTGAGAAGCATGTACTTCGTCTCAGTTCCTCCAAACAGAGCACAAAGGAAGAGAAAGAAGGAAAGAAGTGTCTGGTGACTGAACGTTGCTACCAGAGCTTTGAACGATCATTCTCGCTGCCTGAGGACGTGAACGAGAACCAGATTGAAGGTGAATTTGCTGATGGAATTCTTAAGGTCACCCTTCCCAAACAGGAAGTGGCTCAGCCCAAGAAGATTGAAGTGAAGATCAAGAACAACTAATGTAAGCAACTCATCCTGTACAAACATGTAGCCCTACCGGAAGGTGGGGCTTGTTGATTTTCTACCATCGGTCCAACAGTGAAAGGAAGAAATCAATGCTCTTTTGCAAGTTCTCTGCACTGATCCTCTCATCGGCTCC
>JAQVVB010000217.1 GCA_028699215.1 Sphaerochaeta sp.
TTTTTCCCAGCAGAACGTTTGATGGACAAGTACAAAAGCATGATTGTCACCAAAGACAAGATCATGGGACGCTGCCCTTGTCCTGTAGAGGGCGAAAAAACACGGTGTTGTAATTTAAAAACTCTGGATGCAGTCTTCCAATGTGCCTTTGGATGTTCCTACTGTTCAATCCAATCGTTTTACCATAGCCATGAAATCCAAGTGGTGGAGAACCTGAAACAAAGGTTGGAAGTATTGCAACTTGAGAAAGACACCTGGCATATAGGAACAGGTCAAAGCAGCGATTCTCTGCTTTGGGGCAATGACTATGGGACCCTCGATGCGCTCATCGTCCTAGCCAATCGCTATCCCGACACTATCATAGAACTGAAAACCAAGAGCCATCGTTCCGATTGGATGGAAATGGAACTCCCAAAAAACATCGTCGCCACCTACTCAATCAATGCACCTACCATCGTTGAAAAAGAAGAACACCTCACAGCCACTTTGGATCAACGGCTACAAGCTGCAAGAAAGGCTGCAGACAGAGGTATTCCGGTGGGATTCCATCTCCATCCCATGGTCTATTTTTCATCTTGGAAAGAAGAATACAAGCAAGTAATCGAGGCGGTGACCTCCCTCTTCAAACCTGAAGAGTTGGTCATGTTCTCGTTAGGCACCCTCACCTTCACCAAGGCCGTGCTGAAAGAGATGAGAAGCCAGAAACGTGAGAGTAGGATCCTAGATATGGAATTGAGTAGTGCCGCCGGCAAATTTTCCTACCCGCTTTCAGTCAAACAGGAGTTGTTCTCCTACGCCTATTCTCTTTTTCCCAACAATTGGAAAGACAACGGGCCCTTCTTCTATCTCTGCATGGAGGACCCATCGCTCTGGCAGCCGACTTTTGGCTACAGCTACCTCAACGACAAGAGCTTTGAGGCAGCGATGAAACTGGCGTATCAAACACGCATCCAACAATTTCGGAGAACGTGACATACTCAGCATTCTGACAAATTCACCTTGTTCATATTGCAGAGTGGGAGTACACTCAAAAAGACAAAAAAAGGAAGTTCCATGAGCAGACGCAACGATGCAATCAAAATATATGACATGCCCGCCTATAAACAGATTTTCCCCTTCATCATGCCGAAACGGTGTGATTCATTGGTCTACCAAAGCATGGTTTTTGATTTCACCAATACCCTGAAGTTCATCAAAGAACATAAGGCACCGGATGGGCGGAGCTATCGCGTTTTTGAGGTTTTCATCGCAGCCCTTCTGCGGACCATAGCGCTTAGGCCCGAGTTGAACCGTTTCATTGCAAACCATCAGAGTTGGCAGCGAAATGAATTGTCAGTGAATTTTGTCGTGAAGGAAGACTATACTGATGATGCCCCTGAGCACAGCATGCCTCTACTCTTTTCCCCTGAAATGACTTTGGATGAGATGGCTTCCATCATCAATAAGGCCATCATGACCGAACGAAAGCCAGATAATGAAAACTTCACCGACAAGGCGATTCTTTTCTTTTTGCACTTCCCCCAATGGTTCATCAAACTGGTGGTGCTTACTGCACGAACCTTGGACAGACACGGAAAGGCTCCAAAAGCCCTCAGAGATGCAGATGGCCTGCATACAACTATTTTCATCAGCAATATGGGAAGCATTGGTCTTGGCGGGGGAAGTCCCCATCACCATCTATATGAATGGGGCACCACCAGCTTATTCGCCACCATGGGATTGTTGCGCAGAACACGCCGTAGGGTTGGTGATACCATCGTCTATACTGATTCCATGGAGGTAGGATTCACGGTTGATGAACGAATAACCGATGGTTTCTATTTCACCAAATCCATCAAACTCTTTCAAGAATTGCTCGACCATCCAGAATTATTAGTCCAAAGGCCATTGCTTCCACCTCCTCCCCTAACGAAAAAGGAAACAAGGGAGAAGCGAAAAGCCTTACGGAAAATCAGTTGAGCTTGGAATCAAACAACTCCTTGGCCCTACCAGTCAAGGGGTTTTCTTTTCCCGTGAGCATCTCTTTGAGAGCCTGCATTTCGCTGTTGCTGAAAGTGGTGGACCCAACCTTGTGTTCTTCAAAAGCCTCTGTTGCAATGGGACAGACTTTTCTGACCATTTCAAGAATTGTCTGGGCATAGACACGGATTTCATACTGAGCATGAGGATCCAATCTGAGTTGCAAGAAATGGAAGAGGTTATGAAGATCCATCTGCCAATACCATTCGGTATAGAGACTCAAGGGAAGATCTACACGAGCCAACTCTCTGGCAATTCCCATATCGAGCAGTTTCTGATAGTTTTCGTAGCTTCTTTTCTGGTCCTGCTCAAGCAAAGCGAGCACTTCTTGTGCTACTGAAGGGTCGACGGATTCCATCTTCCTCCCTTGCTTGTTGTCATCGCTCTGCAGGTTGATGTGTTCAGGATCAGGGCGATAGCATTCATCACTCATGACACTGTAGCGACCGCTGATTTCATTCACTCTGCCTGTTCGGTGACGAATCCATTGGCGGGCGACAAATATGGGCATCCGCACATGGAAGGTGAAGTTGACCTGTTCGAAGGGAGAGGTGTGGTCGTTACGGAGAAGGTAGGTGATCAGACCTTTGTCCTGTCGATACGTTTTGGTACCACTGCCATAGGAAACTCGGGCACTCTGGACAATACGTTCATCACTTCCAAGATAATCGACGAGACGAACAAAACCATGATCAAGGACAGGGAATTCCTTATCCAGAATCTCTTCAGCAGCAGGGACGATACAATGGGCCATGGGTACACTCCTATCGGAAACATTATGCAAAGATAGCCCATCTAAAGCAAGTGCATACGCCCCAGCAAAACGGCTACTCCTGCAGAGCAAGCAGTTTCAGTTCTCAAAATTCGGCTTCCCAAGGTAGCAGAAATGAAACCCGAAGCCTGCATGACCGACCGTTCACGGTCACTGAATCCCCGTTCAGGCCCAATTGCCAACACCACAGGAGAAAGAGGTAATTCAAACAGGGAAAGCGGTTTGCTCTCCACCACATTATCCAATAGGATCCGGGTATTCTTTTCTTCCAGAAGATGCATGGCATGGTCAAGTGAACGGGCAAATAAAACTTCACTGACCCCAGTCTCCCCGCTTTGCATCGCTCCATCCAAGAGTATGGAATGGTACTCCCCATTCTTATAGAGATTCGCATTGCCATATGATTTCTCGGTGGTGTCGGCTCCTGTGAGTATGATCTGTTTGACTCCCAGACTGACAGCTTCGCGAAGGATACGTCGCATACAGATAGGTCTCACTTGAGCAACCAACAAGGTGACAGGATACAGAGGGACAAGGGGAGCTGGGCTCTCTTCATAGCTGAAACGGTACCCATCTGCTTCAATTGACAGGATAACGGCTTTTCCTTTTTTTGCGTTGATGACCCCTGCCGAAAACTGATCGCCTACAGCAAGACGAAGGACTTTTTGTATATGTTCACCTCGAAAGTCAGAAAAAGGTAGGAAATTTTCGGCTTTCAATTCATTGAAAAGAATGATATTCATGGGCGAAAGTATAGCATAGTGCCCTTGTTGGGGGATAGAGTATCTTCATGAACAACGCCATCTACATTGCAAAGACCCACAACTGTGCTGCGAATCTGGCAGGAGAAGCGTATCTGCTCACCCAGGATTATGACCACATTCTTTTTTTGTGGGCGAACGACCCCTGTATTGTAATCGGAAGATATCAGAATCCCTTCAGCGAATGCAATCTCTCCGTCATGGAGGAGCAAGGGGTACAACTGGTTCGCAGACAAAGCGGAGGGGGTGCGGTATACCATGACCGCGGCAATCTCTGTTTCACGTTGATCGGTAAGAAAGAAACGTCAACCAAAGAAGAGAATTTCGCATTCCTTCTGGATGCCCTCCGTAGTCTGGGCATTGAGTGTGAGATCTCTGGACGCAACGATATTCTTTTCAATGGAAAGAAAATTTCCGGGAATGCGTTCCAGACCACCACCACAAAGTTTTGCCATCATGGCACCTTGCTGATCACAAGTGATTTGAGTGTCATGGGCAACTATCTTACTCCCAGCTCCACAAAACTGGCTTCCAAAGCAGTACGTTCCGTAGCCTCCAGAGTAGGTAACCTCAGTGAAGCCAAAAAGGACATCACCCCTGAGGTGATACAGCAGGCTTTGATAGATACCTTTTGCCAGGTGTATGGTCCTACTCCCATAACAGAAATCGATTTCACATCCTTTGCAGAGGCACAGGAAAATTATCATCTGTTTGGAGATCGTGATCGAATCCTCGAGAAGACTCCAAAGTTCACGCACACCATCAAGAACAGGTTCAGTTGGGGCGAAGCAACACTCCATCTTGATGTGCAGAATGCAAGAATCCAAGAAGCAAAGCTGTTCACCGATAGTCTGGATACCAGTCTGGTCCCACGCATTGAAAAAAGTCTGGAGGGGCTTGTATATGAACAAGCAGCCCTCCAAGCAGCAAAAAACCAATGTAGCGACACGAATCTGGAAGAGTTACTCTCGTATCTCATCGAACAGGTTTAGTTCCCTTCCCTTCCATATATTTCTATCAATCCCCTGAGTCTGTCGATTCTCCATCCTTCGATATCAAGTGTCGCAAGACGCCAGCTCCAGTTGCTTTGCCCACAGGTTGATGGCACATTCATGCGTGCATCAGAACCAAGCTCCAGCAAGTCCTGCATAGGCAAAATCGCATCCTTTGAGGAAGAGAGCATCATCAGCCGGATCATCTGCCAAACCACCTGGTCATCAGGCGATTCAAGATATCGTCTGACTTTGTCCTTGGTTTCAGCGTCAAGGGTGTCATACCAGCCACGGGTGGTGTTATTGTCATGCGTGCCGGTGTAGATGATGCTGTTGTACTGGCAGTTATGGGGAAGAT
>JAQVVB010000218.1 GCA_028699215.1 Sphaerochaeta sp.
GAACTTTATCAAGGATGACTTTCGTTCCGCCAATGCGATGCATCAAATAATCGGCTCTCGTATTTGATCCATGGTCTGGTGAAACGATAACAACATCTTTAATATCGATATGATGTTCTTTAATGTAGTTTAAATAATATCCAGCAAATAAATCGCTGGTAGAAGCATTAATAATCGAACGAGCAAAAAACTTTTCAATATCTGGATGATGGAGATCAAATGTTACCAGCGAGTCATATTTAGCGGTCTCAATGACTTTACTTACTACTTCGCAACTGACAGGCTCATTAATCCAACTCACTCTTTCTTGACGTGAGTAACCAAAATAAGGAATGAATAATTGAACGCTTGAAGCACCTGACCGGTTGATCGAATCGAGGAGTAAAAGGAGTTCAAAAATTCGTTCATGAGCTTGTTTAAATGTCGACTCAATAACGATCGCGGTTTTATTTTTAACATCATTGGTCGCCTTAACCATCAACTCACCATCAGAAAAACGAGTAATAGAGACACGACCCACTTCCGCTTGTAACTTTTCCGCTACTTCATGGGCGAGTTTTTTATTTTGCGATAAAGAAAAAACAATATAATCTTTCATACATTACCGATAAAATTTAACGACCGTCAAAGCAATTCGCTTGTTGATAGTGGCTTGATTTATATTCGCTCTTTGTGGATCAACGGGTATGTTGATGGTGTCATTCTCATCAATCGTCTTTTCAACCTTCTTAACCAGTTCAGGATCTTTCTTCAGGGCCTTCTCCCCAGAAGCAAGTATCCCCCCCCAAGTAACATAATCCTCCCCTTCCTTCCAGTTTGCTTCTTCTGCTTGTTTCTTCAGCCTCTCGTCCATCTCATCAAGATAGATAAACAAGACTTTGTGGTCGAAAAAGGGAAGGGCTTTTATGGTATTTGCAAGGGTATTGCTGCTTACTGCTACGGCATAAGCTTCACTGTGGTTGATCCTGAAGGCAATTTCCTCCGGTGTCAGCTTGATGGAAAGGGGAACACTGATACCCCGGGCCTTTATGATTCCCAGTTCACAGGTCACCCAGGAACTCTTCCCCTCACTGAGGATACCAACACTCTGTTCAGGCTTGAAGCCTGCGGACAGCATATGTGCAGCTACAGAGTCGGAAAGGCGATCAGTCTGTTCAAAGGAGCTGGGGATCCATCCCTCCTCCATTCTGGTGTTTGTGTATGCTCGATCGCCATATTTTTCTGCTGCATCGTGCAACATGGAAATGATTGTTCTTTGCATTGTGATTCTCTCCAAATGTGGGGGGTAGGCTTAATGTATTTCTTACTTATACATTTATACTTGCTTTGTCAAGAAAACACAATGAAATACTTAGCCAAATCACTATATTGGCCTTTTGTTTTCAAAAATGGGTATCATAGGTGAATTGCTTGTCCTAGAAAACCTCAGGTCAATACAGATACCGGAGCTCAGGGGTATGAGGTAATTCCATGGCAAATTCATAGATCAGACCATCAAAAATCTTAGTACAACGCCCTACAACAGTACCATCATCGAGGACACATATGCCCCTGCACCACAGGTTTGCTGAGCGTGGATCAAGATGGAGATGGCGGCATATCTCCTCATTGGGGGTGATGGCAGCAACTTTGCCCTTGGTAAATGAACATTTCTGTCCATAGTAATTGCTGATTATCTCAAAAATAGACTTTTCTGAATACTCTTCCATCTTTACGAGAGGCTCTGCAAATCTTTCTGCTATGTAGTAATCGCTCAGGATTGTTGGCTTATCACCCATCAAATGCAAGCTTTTCACATGCCAGATCTGAGTATTCGAATCGGGGTCATCGCAATTCATCTGTTGTCTGTCAGTCACTGTTGCAAAGAGCTTCTCCTTGAGCAGTATCTTATATCGTCCTTTGATCGTACTATCGGAAGTCTGGAAATAGCTGAGATCAACAAGTTCCCTATTAAAGAGGACGAAAGAACCTCGTCCTCTGGTCCTTATGATGTACCCATTGGCGACAAGCTCTTCCAGTGCCCTGCGAATTGTCACCCTGGAGACCCCATACTGAGCACACATATCCATCTCAGTTGGCATCTTGAAACCTTCACTCCACTCGCCCGAGATAATCTTTATTTGCAACTGTGTAAGTATGGTCTTGAACTTTAAAGCCATGGGGATCCTCCATCGGTGCAACTAAGGGAGCATTCACGTTTATAGTATAATACAAATTGAGTAACAAATCATTAAGGATTTTGTATCAGTTAGGAAAGTATAAAACAAGCTTACAGCAAAGTAAACAAGCCAGAGGGTGTTAGTTGATAAAATACTAATATTTCATATGAATTTTAAAATAAGACAAATGCATTGGTAATAATTACAAATGATTCTTATTGTAGGGATACTCTGAAAGGTGTTTTGTTCAGAATATGATAAGAGTGGCTATGTATTATTTGTATTTTCTTCCCTTATTTGAATAATAGACTATACTTATCACTATTAGCATGGTTCTAAATATTGATTCATAAGAAGGTAAACTCGATGAGTAAGAAACAAAGCAATCGTTATCAACAGCAAGCTGAACAAATCAAAAACAGACTAAACAATAGGCCATACACCATAGGTCTCGATATGGGCGTTGGTTCAATCGGACTTGCTGTGATAGCGTTAGAAACACAAGCAGGTTCATTAACCCCTACTGAACCGATCTTTACCACATCCAGAATATTCACCCCGTCAACAGGGGCTTCTGAACGAAGGGAAAAAAGAGGTCAAAGGAATGCCATTCGACACAAATCAAATAGGCTAAGGTTTCTTTGGAAACTCCTCGCTTCGCAGAACCTCATGCTACCACTCTCCCCTGAAGTTGTTCCTGATCCCGCAACATTACGCTTTGATGAGGAGACAAGAAAAAAAGATCCTTATACGCTAAGGATGAGAGGTCTTTCCCAACAGTTGTCCCTACCTGAACTGGGATATGCCCTCTACCATATAGCTAACCATAGGGGTGCCTCGTCCATCAGGACTTTCCTTGATGACGAAAAAAGTTCTGATGATGAAAAACTTGACGAACAGATCAGGGAAACAGAAAAACTGGCTAAAGTGAAGGGCCTTAGCACCTTTATAGAAGTTCTGGCAGCATTCAATGAGAACAAGCTTATAGGCTATCGGAATATTGATACATTGAAAGCTTCAAAAGTTCCTGTTCCTACAAGGGATATCATAGAAAATGAAATCACTACACTCTTGTCTACACAAAATACCTTCTATCCAGGAACTCTCTCTGCTGAATATCAGCAAAAAATTCTTGATGCCATCCTATATGAAAATGAGAAGATCGTGCCCGAAGCGGGGAACTGCCCCTACTACCCTGATGAAAAAAAGCTGCCCAAGTGTCATTTCCTAAATGAAGAAAGAAGAATCTGGGAGGCCATCAATAATGCGAGGGTTATAGTACCAGAGCAACAAAACAGAGGTTTCATAAAATGGATTCCAACTCCCTTTACAGAAAGTGAGCGAAAAAATCTTTTTGTCTTCCTTAGAGAAGGTAAGGATCTCACTCCCACTGCAGTAAAGAAAATGTTTGAACAGTATAAAAACTGGGATATGACCTTGCAAGGACGTGACGTAAAAGTTCAGAAGATAAAGGGGTTTAGGTTTAAAGATCTTGAAGAAAGACCTTTCTGGAAATCCTTTAATGAAGACCAGCAGGATCAGTTCCTGTATGCATGGGTCAACACCCCTGATGATAAAAAACTCAAAAAGATTTTAGTCAATCAGTTTAACCTTTCTGATGATGTTGCATCGGAGGCAATGAAAACAGTTAAGCTCATTGGTGATTATGCACCTATTGGAAAGACTGCAACAAAACTTATTCTCAAGTACCTGGAAGAAGGGGCCTCTTATACTGAAGCAATAGAAAAAGGCGTTGAAGTTGGAGAACTCAATGAGTTGAAAAAATGGGAAGTGCAAGAGCAATTACCCTACTATGGCGAGATCCTAACTGGTTCAACCCAAGCCATAATGGGAAAATACTGGCATTCGGCTTTCAAGGAAAAACGAGATCTCGCTGGCTTCCATAAGCCCAAGACCTATTGGGAAGAGGAACATTACGGAAGGATTGCCAACCCTGTAGTCCATCAGAGCCTGAATGAACTACGTAAACTTCTAAATGAAATGATAGATATCCTTGGCAGCAAACCAACTGAAATAGTGGTTGAATTAGGGAGAGAGTTAAAACTTGGGGCTCAAAAGCGAAGCGAGATCATCATGGATCAAAACAAACGCGAAAAAGAATCAGCACGTTTGTTTGCCGAGTATTGCTTACCAAACAATCTTTCCAAAAGGTACATTCACCATTTCAGACTGCTGACCCAACAACAATTCATCTGTCCCTACTGTTTAGAAACGATTAATGTCTCTGAAGTGGCTAATGGCGATGCAGACATCGACCATATATTTCCCAGAAGAGAGACCGCTGATGATTCTTTGGCTAATCAAGTGGTATCCCATGGGCACTGCAATAAGCTTAAAGGAAAAAGAACCCCATATGCTGCTTTCAGCAACAGTGACAATTGGTCACAGATCATGCATTACATGGCCGCTAACCCTGACATGTATGCAAAACGTAAAAAATTCGAGAAGAATGAAGAAGAATACAAAAGGTATCTTGAGTCACGAGGATTTGTTTCCCGTTTCAAAACTGACAACAGCTATATAGCCAAAGCGGTACTGGAGTATCTGCGATGCCTGTACCCAACGACCGACCTCAATTCAGTTCGTTCCTTAAATGGAAGGGAGACAAGTATCTTGAGAAAAGCTTGGGATCTGCAGAAAATTAGTACTGAACTTGGAGACCTGCATATCCTGAAAAATAAGGATGAAAACGCACTAG
>JAQVVB010000219.1 GCA_028699215.1 Sphaerochaeta sp.
AGTCATAGAAACCTGATCCATCTTTGTCAGCAATACGGAATCCATTGCTTACCTGGGGGACAGCCTTGATTTCAAGACCCTTCTTGATCTTCTGTGAGAGATCACTTTGCAAAGTATCTGCAAGTTTCTTGAAATCTTTCTCACTGACTTGAACCTCAAAATCTGCACTGTCTGAAATGTTTCCGACAACACTGGTGATGAGAGAAATCAAGTCCTTGCCTTCAAAAGCTTTTTCCAGCTTTTCTACCAGCAGGTTGTCTAATTGAGCTTGAATTGCTTTCTTCAGAGAAAGCTGTACATCCCTACCCGCTTGCTGCAGACTGGCACGAGCACTTTGGTCTCGAACATCCATTTCTTTCTGAGCTTCTTCAATGAGTTGAGAAGCACTCTTTCGTGCTTGTACAATAATCTCATCAGCCTGGACTTTTGCGTCAGCAATAATCTGAGCTGCCTCTTTTTGGGCAACCTCAATTCCATCCTTACGAATGGAAGCAACCAAATCCTGAATTTGTTGAGCCATCTGAATTCCTACCTTGTAATAGCTGATAATGATAAAGGAATATCGATTGTTATGCAACAAACCAAAAATTCCCATCACCAGAAAAACTCCAGCAATTATCCCTTACAATTGTTGAAAATTCAACAAGTTTCTTGTTTACTGATCAATATTTTCTCTGTTACCATCCTCATGAGACGTAGTTTATATGAATAGGAACATGTTATTAACCAATGTAATCGAATACATATCCGAATTACTTGAATTTTTTAAATTATTTCACAACTAAATTTTTTTACAATAATAAAGAAAACTTTTTCTTTCATTTTGCTATTTTTTTCATGTAGACCAACATTTGACCGAAATATGTCCCAAAAAAAGGAAATCACCTACGATCAAGGAGAACGATCGGACAATTTTCATTTATTGGTATACAACCATCCTCATATCGTTTATATTTTTCAACTATGTCAAACTCATCGCTCAACAAATATCTTTTTACGAACAACTCCCTTCGGGGAATCATAAGAATCTGCAATCTCCAGACAGACCGAACGCTCCTTCTGGTAAGTGAAGATCTCACCAAAGACATCCAAAAAATCCGTTTCGATCTTGACCTCGGTGTTTTTCACAACCAAGCACTACAAGAAGAGTACGAAACAGTAGGACTGGAAATCTATACCATTGAACCATTGCTCATCGCAGAAAAATCCGAAAATCTTGAGGGTTTATTGAAACTGAGCAAAGAAAAACTTAAAGATCTTGGAGTATCTTTCTATTAGAACGTGAAGCAATGCATGACTTTCGCACTCTCTATACACAAGAGGGTGCCATGTATTTCAAAATCAGTTTGATGTCTGGACATGTGCTTTTTCATACTATACAGGAAGCAAAACATCTTTTACTCAAGACCTATCTTTGGGTTCAGAATCAAGACGGCATCCTGCTCGACTATCTCTTGCTTCCCAATTCGCTGGAATTTCTTATACAGCTACCAAATGTTCTACAGAAGCATTGGTTTCTTCACCAACAAATACACATACAAACCATACATACAGAAGATGATTTGCTATCAGCATATAAAAGCCTCACCTTCAATATCCCCAGTAAAGCAAGAAGCTATCCTCTGTGCGGCACGTATGAAGCGTACCATAGAAGCGAATGTTATTCTGTATTGGGAAAAACCGGTGAAAAATACCAGTTCTTCCCATTACAGACAATTCTCAAATTAAAGAATCAAACATTGATACAATCTAGAGACGCTTTTTATCTCGAGCAATCAGATTGCGGATGCCCTCGACAGCTACCTTGATGGCGTCTTCTGTGTCATGCAGTTTTGGATTATCCATACCAAGCAACTCCCGTTCTTGGTTACCTACTACAAAGAATGCACTACCACAACGTGCATTAAGCTTTGCGGCAACTACAAACAGGGCGGCACTTTCCATTTCGCTGGCAAGAACACCAAGACGTTTCCAGGCTTCCCATTTATTGATCAAATCATAGCTCACCGGCATGGCTGAAGGATCATGCTGTCCATAAAAGGAGTCCTTGCACTGAACAACACCGGTATGGCTTTTCTTGCCAAGTGAATCTGCTGCATCCACAAGAGCTGAGACAACGTCAAAGTTAGCGACAGCAGGAAATTCGATGGGGGCATATTCCCTGCTCGTTCCTTCCATTCTGACTGCTGCAGTAGCAATGACAACATCCCCGCCCATAACATCAAGGGCAATCCCACCGCATGTTCCCATACGGATGAACGTATCGCTTCCACATGCAAACAGCTCTTCCATGGCAATCGAAGCGGAAGGCCCACCGATTCCTGTGGAAGTAACAGAAACCTTCTCTCCATCCAACGTCCCTGTATAGGTTACGAATTCACGGCTGTCGGCAACCAAGACGGCATCATCAAGATATTTGGCGATCAACGGCACGCGCTTAGGATCTCCAGGTAGTATGACATATCGCCCTACATCCCCGGTTTTAATATGCAGATGGTATTGAACACCAGTTCCATTCATATAATCAGACATAGCATTTCTCCTTGTGAAAGGAAAATTTTATCATGTCTTGTCAAAGGGTGCAACAAGCTTCCTAATACCCCATATCCTTAAGCAAAGATGCGAGAACATGGAACCGTTCACCCAACAACTCCCCGTCTTTTCCCAATACATCGCCAAGCAATTTGATATCGGTATCAATCATCGGGTTGTCTGTACAAACTTCAACAGTCATTGCAGCTCCCTGTAAACCAATACGATCGATTTGGGTGTTTTCAGGATCATAGTATTTGGGAAACCGATAGGCATCCTGGAAATACAAACTGGTCCTGCACAAAAGAATGGCTAAATCCAAAACCCGATTCAAAGGCATCTCTTCACTTTGACGTGACCATTTTTCTCCGGTATAGCGCCACACCTTTGCAGAAGCCTCTACACTTCCGCGGTCATTCCATTGCGCCAGACCGATTGATAAGCCTTTCGCTTCCGAGTCGTAGGCATTCCTTCCATCCACCTCATCATAGTTTTCTGTCACGATGACCGGCTTATGTTTCAATGTCGTAGGTATTTTCATACATGTATCTCCTTCGCTTCTTCATGGTTTTCTTTACACAACAGCATCAAGGACTTCAAATCCTCGTCATACGATTTTTCTCCATCCTCCTTGTCATACGGGAGAACTTCCAAAACCTCGAAAACAAACATATCCAGTCCATATTTGTCATACAAATTCTGCAATTCAGGCTCATTGCCCAATGCCTTCACTGACAACCTGAAAAACAAAGAGTTTCTTGTTGCCTCAAGATGTTGCGAACAACCCAGAAACGTATCTTTCGTTGCTTTGCAAGTGATCATGAAACAACCCATTGAAGGTTTATCTTCTTTGTATTGTTGTATCAGTTTTTTCTTTTCGATGTTCATACTAAGTCCTTTAGTAAATTACTAATTTAGTAAATATCACAAAGGCAAAATAAAAGCAAGAGTTGCAACACTCTTGCTTGAAAAATCAAAAGAATACGTAGGTCTTACCCATACCACCATCCTCAGGTAAAGCAAACCGATAATCTGCTACCCGCTGATGGCTTTTCAGGTATTCTCCTATCCCCTTGCTGAGAATACCATCACCATACCCATGAATGATGGAAAAAGTAGACATTCCATGAACCAAAGCACTCTCAATTTGGGAATCCAATGATGCAAGGGCCTCTTCAAGAGTCATTCCCCGTACATCCAACACCATCTTTGGAGGAGGAGCACTACTCTGATAGAGCACCTTCACCGATTTCTGTCTCTGTTTGGGAAGTGATAGATCACTTTCTGGAAGCGTAAACTTCATATTCCCGATTGCAACAATCCATTTGCCTTTTGAGGCTTTACGGATGATTCTTCCTTCACGTTTGGATAATCCACACAAAACATCCATGTCAGGGACAAACTCTATGCTCTCATCACGGGGT
Source organism: Sphaerochaeta sp. (assembly GCA_028699215.1). Lineage (GTDB taxonomy): Bacteria > Spirochaetota > Spirochaetia > Sphaerochaetales > Sphaerochaetaceae > Sphaerochaeta. The sequence continues at coordinate 3,957 of JAQVVB010000219.1, forward strand.
TGTACTTCAAAATCCTGGAGTTCCTCTTCAAGTTCAGCTTCCGTCATGTGTTGCTTTTCAGTGATCGATGAGACGAACGTCTTCACCTTCTTGGTCTTTTCTCGTGTGATCTCCCCACTGCGAAGTTCAGAAACAAGATTTTCAAGTTCCTTTCGCTTTTCCCGCATGAACCTGGACAATTCCGTTGATTGCTCTTCCTTGAGCAAAAGAGTTTCCTGCTTGAGCTTCAGCTCCTTGAGTTGCACTTGTTTGACTTGCATCTGGAGCTCATGATATCGATTTTTAATCTGAATTTCAGCAGCATCGGCTTCACGCCTTCGTTTCTCCAGATCCTTGATGATCTCACCTATCTGGACAGCTTCACTTCCCAGATACTGCTGTGCTTTTTCCAACACCTCGGAAGGCAGGTTCATCAAACGTGCAGTATCAAGGGCATGACTGTCTCCAGGAATCCCGTTGATCACTCTGAATGTGGGAAGATGCGTCTCTTCATCAAACTCCATGGAAGCATTGATGACGCTCTCTTTGGCATATGCAAACTGTTTCAAAACCCCATGATGGCTGGTCACTAAAGAAAGTTTTGCTTTTTTCAAGCAGTATTCAAGTGTTGCACGTGCAATGGCCGAACCTTCAACAGGATCGGTACCACTACCAAGCTCATCCATAATGACCAACGAGTTTTCCGTCATGGAGCGTAAGATATGACCAACTTGCTTCATATGGCCACTGAATGTGGAAAGAGCTTCTTCAATGCTCTGATCATCCCCTATGTCAGTGAACACCTCGTCAAAGAGAGGTAAGGAACTCCCTTCTTTAGCCGGGATATACCCACAAAACTGATTGAGCAATGCAAGTAAACCAACTGTCTTGATGGTAACCGTCTTACCTCCGGCATTCGGAC
>JAQVVB010000220.1 GCA_028699215.1 Sphaerochaeta sp.
AGTTTTGATTTAGCGATTAATGCAGGAATGGGTGCTTATTTGATTGGTGAGATTTTAGATCAAGCACCATCCTGTAGTGGAAGAACCTCCTGTAGTGGAAGAGCCTCCTGTAGTGGAAGAACCTCCTGTAGTGGAAGAACCTCCTGTAGTGGAAGAACCTCCTGTAGTGGAAGAACCTCCTGTAGTGGAAGAACCTCCTGTAGTGGAAGAACCTCCTGTAGTGGAAGAAAAGCTCGACAACAGACTTGCTATGCCACCTTCATCAGTTGGTGAGGTGAAAGATCAAGAATCCGGAGCATCTGACGAACCTCCTTTGAAAGGTGGTGGGGGGCCTCGGTTCATTCTTGCAGAGACCATAGCAAAAACCGCCGATACTCATACTCCAGCATCACCTCCAGTTATCGAAAAAGAAGTGCTTTTTGAAGAAGTTGAATCCTGTTTGGAAGGGACGATTCCCGCTCGTTTGAGAGAAATCCTCAGTGAGCTGGAAGATTGTGGGGATAATGTATTCTTTGATTTTTGCAAAACTGCCAAGGAAGATATTCTTAAGGGAACAGCAAATCTTATCGAGCAGGCAAGACAAGCGCAACTTTTAGACGATAAAGACAAGATGTTCACCATTCCTGGTCTTGATTTGACCATCGTGTTGATTACGGGACGAAATGATATGCTGCGTGCTTGGGATAGGAAGAATAATGTAGGAGCTGTGATGTATACCCAGGGAAAATCTGTTTGGAAAACACTTTATCTCAGCTATACAGCATCAGGGAATCTCTTCAAAGCAGAAGAATTGACCATACGACAAGAGGATTTTTCTCCGTCTGATTGGAAATATGTAGTAAATCTTGGGGACAGAATTATGGAAAGGAAAAAGGCAAAACGATAATGGAAGATCTCATCGCACAACACTTGGAAGTAGCTTTATCAGCTGCGAAAAAAGCTGGAGAATTGGTTCTCGCAGCAGGTAAAACAGGAACTATTGCATTTACAAGCAAACATACGAATGATTTCGTTACCGATACAGATAAAGCATCTGAGAAACTCATCATCTCAATCATCAAAGAACGGTTTCCTCTTGATGCGATTTTCGGTGAAGAAACAGGCTCAAGCGGTAACAGTGAACATGGACGATGGATCATCGACCCGATCGATGGTACCACCAATTTCTTTCGTTCAATTCCCAACTATACCATCAGCATTGCATGGGAGATTGAAAAGCATCAACCCTTGGTTGGTGTAGTATTCAATCCCCGCCAGAATGAACTTTTTTGGGCGAGCAAAGGGAAAGGAGCGTTCTTGAATGGTGCTCCGATCAAGGTTTCTGAAGTTGCTGATCCTGCGTTGGCTCTCATGGTATGCGTACCTCCCCACCGGCGTCATGAACTCAGTGATGCGTATTTTGAGAAGGAAAAGAGACTTTTTGCCGCAACAAGCGACATCCGCTCTTTTGGCAGCTGTGCCCTTGAACTCAGCTACATAGCATCAGGACGTTTGGATGGATATTATGAACTCTGCCTGGGATACTATGACATGGCGGCGGGAATGATACTTGTACAGGAAGCTGGTGGTAAGGTAGCAAGTGCAGATCCTCTGCAATTGTTAACCGATGAAAGATGTGATTTGGTTGTTTCAAACGGGTTGATACAAGATTGGATTTTACATATGGTTCAAGTATGAACGTAAAGCTTGTAATATTTGACCTTGATGGAACCTTGATGAACACCTCGCCTGGAATTTTTGCTACTGCCAATAAGGCAGTTCAGGCAGTTGGACATGCTCCTGAACACGACATCAACCAATTGAGTAAATTCATCGGTCCTCCGATTATTGATTGTTTTATCAATACCTATAACCTCGATAAAGACCTGATTCCAAAGGCCATTGAGTATTATCGCGCGGAATATGCAAAGAGTGGACAGTACAATGCCGAGGAGTATCCGAAAATGAAGGATACGCTTGCTCAATTAAAACAGAAAGGATATCTCCTTGCTGTTGGAACACTCAAGCATGAGTCTCTAGCGAAGAGCATGATGGACCATTTCGGGTTTTCCTCCTTCTTTGATTCCATCAGAGGAGCGGATTTGGAGTCAAAACTCACTAAATCTGATATCGTCAATAAAGTCTTGGAAGACCTTTCCGTACTTCCCTCTGAATCTGTGTTGATCGGCGATACAGTGCATGATCTCAATGGGGCTCTGGGCTCAAAGGTATCCTTTATTGCTGTAGATTATGGGTTTGGATTTCCCAAAGGGCAGCAGAAAACCAAAGACATGATGGCGGTGATCTCTCAGGCGGATGAACTGCTTACGCTTTTATAGACAATGCTCGTGCCAAAGAGAGTGCTTCTGCATTTTCTTTGGCAGGATTGCCATCATCGGCACAAACAGGAAGATACCCTGCAAACTCCATCCCGGTATAGTCACAGATAGCTTCAAACTGCTCTTTGATGAGCTTGTATTGGATACCGTCCAGTGTATCCTCTCCTGTCACGATCAGAAAAAACTTTTTACCTTTCAATGCTCGGGATTCCATCTGATAAAGACGGTCAAGAAAGGTTTTGAGCTGCGCTGATATACCCCACCAGTAGACAGGAGAGACAAAACAAAGCGCATCAGTCTTCGGTATGTTCTCACAAATATCGTTCATGCCATCGTCGATAATACATTTTCCGTTTGCCTTACACCATGTACATCCCCTACAGCCCTGTAGATCTAGGTCTTGGAGATAAATGGGTTCCACTGAATACGAATTTTTTGCTTCTTCTGCAAACTCTTTGGCAATTGTCGCTGAATTCCCATGCTTTCGTGGGCTGCCGTAAATGATCATCATATGCATAGAGACACAATACTACCATCTATAACTGCTTGCAAGAGAACTCTACAGGGGGTATTGTTAAGGCATAGGAGATATTTGAAAATGAGCAATTCAATCGTAAAAAAGCAAGTAAACACAGATAAAGCACCAGGTGCCATTGGACCTTATAGTCAGGCCGTTATAGCAGCTCCGTTTATTTTTACCTCAGGGCAACTTCCTGTTGATCCGAAAACCAATGAACTTGTCGGCGGTGATGCTGCCAACCAAGCCAAACAGGTTTTTGAGAATCTCAAGGCAGTTCTTGGTGAAGCTGGTTCTGATCTTTCAAAGGTCGTGAAGGCAACCGTCTTTCTTAAAAACATGGATGATTTTGCTGCTGTAAATGCAGTATATGCCAGCTTCTTCACCGAAGGTATCCTTCCTGCCCGTTCTGCCGTTCAGGTTGCGAAGCTCCCGAAGGACGTAGCAGTAGAAATTGAGATGATTGCACTCTTATAAAACAAAACAGGAAGGGAAAAAGGATGAAACGTACACCGTTATATGACCTATACAGCCAATACGAAGGAGTGAAACTCATTGACTTCGGGGGTTGGGAGCTTCCCGTTAATTTTTCTGCAGGAATCCTTGCAGAACATGAAACGGTGAGGACGAAAGTCGGACTCTTTGATGTTTCCCATATGGGTGAGTGTCTGGTAAGTGGAGAAAATGCTACAGAGTATCTTGATTATCTGTGCACCAACGCTATACATACCATGAGTTCAGGACAGGTCATGTATACCATGATGTGCTATCCTAACGGTACGGTGGTGGATGATTTACTCATTTATTGCCGTGACCGTACTTCCTATCTTGTAGTGATGAATGCATCAAACATTGAAAAAGACCTTGCTTGGATTCAAGAACTCAATCCAAAGGCATCTGAAAAACCGATGGTCTCGGATCTTTCGAACAAGACGGTACAACTGGCCTTACAAGGTCCTCTTGCGTGTAAGGTTCTACAAAAATTGGTTCCCGATTGTGATACCATCCAAAGTTTTACCTACCGTTCCCCCTGTGCTGTGGGTGAAGTGATGGCTTTGGTCAGTCGTACAGGCTATACAGGTGAAGATGGGTTTGAGCTCTATTGCGCTTCGAAAGACGGTCCCCAACTTTGGGATATGCTCTTGAGTGCAGGAAAAGACGAAGGAATCCTTCCCTGTGGACTTGGGTGCAGAGACACCTTGCGGATGGAGTCAAAACTTCCTTTGTATGGACATGAAATCAGCGATACGATAACCCCTTTGGAAGCTAATCTCGGCATATTCGTACATCTGGAAAAAGAAGATTTTTGCGGAAAGGAAGCACTTTCCCTTCAAAAAGAACAAGGGATTCCCCGTACCCTTCGTGGTGTTGAAATGGTCGATAAAGCAGTGCCCCGTGCCGAATGCAAGGTTTTCCTTGGTGAAAAGGAAATTGGGTTTGTTACCAGCGGGACGAAAAGCCCAACGCTGCAAAAATTCTGTGCCTATGTCATGATAGAAAGAAATTCTGGACTGAAAATCGGAGATGAACTCGAAATCGAAATTCATGGAAACCGTAAACGAGCCAAACTCGTGAAAACCCCATTCTACAAGCATGGGAAGAGAAACGATGAGATCTGATGATAAAAGTACAAAGTTATGCTCCTGAGGGCTTCATTGCCCTCGATAATTCAGCCCTTATTTATCCTCCTACGGAGGCAAAGTTCAACGCCAATACCTTCCGGGTTTCGGTGGATTTGGAACAGGAAATAGTACCACAGGTTTTGGAATTGGCGTTGCAGGATACCTTGCAACGTTGTTCATACGCAAAAGTCAGTCTGCATAAAGGCTTTTTTTGGTATTATCTCTCTCCCAATGACAAACCACCTGTCATTCACCCAGAAGGTTCATACCCCTCGGCAAGGTTTAACTTCAAGGATAACAATGGGTATCTTTTCAGGGTGTTGTACAGCAAACACAGGATAGCGCTGGAATGCTTTCACTCCTTAACCGATGGTTCTGGAGC
>JAQVVB010000221.1 GCA_028699215.1 Sphaerochaeta sp.
TCCTGCATTTTTGCAGCTGGAACAAAAGAAGCAACAACAGAAGTAGGTGGGGGAAGTCCTCTTTCTGATGTTAGGGTAAGGCAGGCCATTGCGTATGCCATCGACATGCAGGCTATTGTCGACAGTCTCATGAACGGTAAGGCGGTTACTGCAAATAGTCTTTCACCTAATGGAGGGCTCAAGGTCGCCAACCTGAATGACTATGCGTATAACCCAAACAAAGCAAAGCAACTACTCAAAGAAGCTGGTTGGGATGCCAATTACACTCTGGATGTCGTGTATTACTATGGTGATCAGATGACAGTTGATATGATGACGGCAATTCAGTCCTATCTTGCGAATGTAGGTATGAAATCTACCTTCCGCAAACTTGAGGGTGATTTGGCTAGTCAACTTTGGGTTCCTCCGGTAGATCCAGTGAAAGGACCTTCTGCAGTTACCTGGGATATGGCGTATGCTGCAATAGGGGCTTTGTCAATGAACGAATTCTACGACAGATTCCTCACCGGTGGAGGAAGCAATTCTCACACTCCCTCTGACCCTGTATATGATTCGCTTATCAAGGGGACTCATGTGGTTGATCCTGAAGCTCAGAAGGCAGCGTTCTTTGAAGTTCAGAAGTACGAGAATGATCAGCTTCCTGCAATTCCACTCTATTATCAACAGGTATTCGTAGCGCAAAGTACGCATCTTGATCGTGCAGGAGCAGGATATGGTAATGAACAGTTCAACTATGACTGGAATATCATCAATTGGACAGTTCCTGCTGATGCAAATGGTAAGAAAGTCCTCAAAACAAATGGTGGTCCTGTTCAATTTGTAGAGACACCGTTCCTCAATCCAGGTTTGTTCATGAGTCAAAAGGTTCTATTTGATCATCTGGTAGTTGCAGATACCAATCTCGCTCCTTTAAAAGGTGAATTAGCAGAAGATTACACAGTAAGTGCTGATGGGAAAACCATTACGTTCATACTTCGTGATGATATTTATTGGCATGACGGTACTAAACTCACTGCAGAAGATGTGAAATGGACCTATGAGTTTGCATCCAAAGTACCTGCTGTCAATTCGGTGTTCTCTTCAATGCTCAAGAAACTTGAAGGATATGATGCTTATGTTGCAGGTAGTGCAGACCAGATTTCTGGTATTGTCATTGATGGTAACGTTGTGAAGTTCAAATATGCTGAGGCTGATCCAAATGCGTTGTTGTGCTTCACGCAGTTTCCGCCTCTTCCCAAGAAGTACTTTGCCAATGTTGACCCCATGCAATTCCAGCAGGCTTCCTATTGGCAGAATCCAGTTGGATCAGGACCTTTCAAAGTCAAGGAAATTCGTATGAACAACTATGCAACATTCGTACCCTTTGAGAAATATTATAAGGGAATTGCAAAGTTGGATGAGATCCAGATGTATCCTAGCGGGGAAAGCGATCCAAATCTTGTGAAGAATGCGGCTGCTGGTCAGTTGGATTATGCCTACACCAAGAGTGTAGAGGATGTACTTGCGCTTGAATCGATGCCAAACATTGTTGTCACACCTGTTGACATCCGCTATACACGTTTGTTCTTCGTCAACAAGTTTCCTAAACCTTGAATTTGCATTTGATACGGTAATTCTCGAATCCGGGATGGGATTTCTGTCCCGGATGTTTTCAACTTTTCTTGAAAGGAGGTAGAGGATTCATGTTTGCCTATACCATTAGAAGATTCCTTACCCTTATTCCGATGATTTTAATAATGACGTTCTTGATATTTCTTGGGATGGACTTGACTCCAGGTGATGCCGTTTCTTTTATGGCAAGTCCTGAGGCTATGGCAAATATGTCTCAAGCCCAACTTGCACAACTTCGCGAATCTCTTGGTCTCAATGACCCTTTTTTCATGCGTTATCTTACTTGGCTTGGCGGCGTGCTTCATGGGGATTTTGGGTACAGCTTGACCAGTGGAGTCCCTATCAAGGACATTGTCTTGAGTCGTATACCAGCAACGCTTGAACTTTCGGTTGCTGCTCTTCTCATTTCGACATTTTTGGGTACCATTTTAGGTCTTGTCAGTGCAGTGCGCAAAGGTAGACCTGTCGATCATATCCTAACAATAACTGGCATGATAGGAGTTTCTATTCCCGAATTCTTTTTGGGATTGGTTGCATTGCTGTTATTCGCAATCAATTTGAACTGGTTTCCTATTGGAGGGCGCTTGCGCCCCGAGTATACGGTCTACTGGGACCATATGAAGAATCTTATTCTTCCTGCATTGGTTTTAGGTGTTACGATGACGGCCGGTGTTATGCGTTATACCCGAAGTAGTATGCTGGATACAATCAACAAAGATTACATCAAGACAGCGAGAAGTAAGGGGCTGCCTGAATGGCGCATCAATTTAGTTCATGGCTTTCGTGTAGCACTTACTCCTGTTGTTGTGCTTATAGGTTTCCGTCTTCCTATCCTTATTGGAGGGTCTGTCGTCATTGAACAGATTTTTCAATGGCCAGGAGTGGGTAATGAGTTTCTTGGAGCTGTTCGTTCCCAAAACTATCCTCTGGTTATGATGATTGCTCTCTTTTCTGTTTTTGCAGTGCTGATTGCTAGTTTCATCATTGATTTGCTTACTGCTGCATTGGACCCTCGTGTCCAACTCGATTAGGAGTGATTATGCTAAATCGTCAGTTGATACTTGATAAAAAAATGGATCGAATACGCAGTATGGAAGAATCTGGAACTTTTAAAGTTCACAAGGGAAGCCGTGGAATGCAAAAAATGTTGCATAACAAGCTTTCAATTGCTGGGTTGGTTATTTTTTCCGTCATTATGATAACTTCAATGTTTGCGCCACTTTTCACTAGTTTTGACCCTCTTGCCATTGATTTGAAAGCTGTTTTGCAAAGTCCTTCAACCACTCATTGGTTTGGTACAGACAAATTGGGACGCGATGTGTTTTCTCGTGTGCTCTATGGTGGAAGGATTTCAATCCTTGTTGGTTTTGGAAGTGCCCTCGGGGCTTCTTTTGTTGGTGTCTTGTTAGGTGCTTGGGGAGGTTTTCGAGGAGGTTTCATCGATAAGGTTTTCATGCGCGTGTCAGAAATCTTCATGGCATTTCCACAGATTATTTTGGTGTTGTTGCTCGTATCCATCGTGGGACAGAGTATGCGAAATCTTATTTTCATATTCATGGTGACAGGATGGGGAAGCATCTACCGAATGACCCGGGCAAAGATGCTTTCCATTAGGGAAGAGGAATATATTCAAGCTTTGAGAGCCTTCGGTATCCATCCTTTGATCATTTGTTATAAACATATGCTTCCTAATGCATTGGGACCGATTATGGTCAATATCACATTGAGCACCGCAATGTTCATTTTACAAGAAGCGGCCTTAAGTTTCTTGGGTCTTGGGGTTCCTTTGCAGATAGCAACTTGGGGAAATGTGCTCAACGCAGCCAATGATTTGACAGTGTTGAAATCCTATTGGTGGATTTGGCTTCCTGTGGGTGTCGTTATATCGCTGTTTGTGCTAGGAATCAACTTCATTGGTGACGGACTGAGGGATGCTGCAGATCCCTCTCAACAAGGATAAGGATAGTTGTATGGATAGTGATGTATTGGTTCGTGTAAAGAATCTTCAGACCTTTTTCTATCAAAATGGCAGATGTAATAAAGCTGTCAACGGAGTTTCCTTTGATATTAAGCGTGGAAAAACCCTTTGTGTAGTAGGTGAATCAGGATGTGGAAAGAGTGTCACAGCTTCTTCGATCATGCAGTTGCTTCCTGAGCTTTCTCGTATTGAAAAAGGCAGTGAAATTACATATTTCAGTGAGAAGGGAGAAATCCGTATTGATCAACAGAAGAGGAATGGGAAGGTGATGCGTTCTCTTCGAGGTTCGGAATTTGCCATGGTTTTCCAAGATCCCATGACCAGCCTCAATCCTGTTTATACCATTGGATATCAGCTTGCTGAGAACCTGCAGTATCATACTCCATTGAACAGGAAAGAGCGGAAAAAACGTTCTGTGGGTTTGCTCAGGGATATGGGTATCCCTCTTCCAGAAGAACGTGTTGACGAATATCCTCATCAATTCTCTGGTGGAATGCGACAGCGTGCCATGATAGCCATGGCAATGGCCTGCAATCCCAAAGTGCTTATTGCCGATGAACCGACTACTGCATTGGATGTTACCATTCAAGCTCAGGTTTTTGATCTCATCATGAAACTCAAGAAAGATCGCAACACGGCCATCATGCTCATCACGCATGATATGGGAGTTGTCTCGGAACTTGCTGATGATGTAGTGGTCATGTATATGGGAAATGTGGTGGAAGCAGGTACGCTTGAGGATGTCTTTCGTTCTCCGTCCCATCCTTATACAGTTGCTTTGCTTCGCTCTATTCCTATTCTTGGAAAAGGAAGAGACCAGGATATTAATCCTATCAGAGGAGTTACTCCAGACCCTTATGATAGGCCTTCTGGTTGCCAGTTTGCTCCTCGTTGTGATTTCTTCAAGGAAGGGGTTTGTGACAAATGTATGCCAGATGCTACTTCTCTCAGTAAAACCCATTCAGTACGTTGCTGGAAATTTGTAGGAGGATCTGGATATGGCAATTGATCAGAACGAGGTATTGCTGAAAATAGAAGGTCTCCGAACATGGTTTCCCGTCAAAAAAGGTGTATTCAAACGAGTTGTCGGCCATGTAAAGGCCGTGGATGGCATTGACTTGGAAGTTTACAGAGGTGAGACGCTTGGTCTGGTGGGAGAGTCGGGGTGTGGAAAGTCTACCTTGGGGAAGACCATTTTGCGATTGGCCTCAGCAAGAGAGGGAAAAGTTT
>JAQVVB010000222.1 GCA_028699215.1 Sphaerochaeta sp.
TGGTCTCGAAATCGAAGATGGAATCCTCGTTCCTCTCCATATTTCCACGAATCTCCCCCTTTTCACCCATCAACTTGATGGTGCGGGTCGTTGAATCGGTAAAGGCACTCATGGTAAAAACAGCCGTGACATCGTCCTCAAAACGAAAGGTAACAGCTTGTTGCTCAGTCATGTCATTGTCACAAGCATATACACAACGTCCATAGGGTCCGGTCTGCAATGCCTTTGTAATTCCGGAGGGCGTACAATCCGTAGTGAGAATATTCACAGGCCAGTCGACATTGCCATTCAGATAGATCCTTGGGCCATAATACGGACAGGATTCTGCATGTGGACAACCATCCAGACAACGATCAGGAGCATCCGCCGGTCGATTTTTTGCACTGAAAGTCCCCTTGCTACCGTACGAGGCAAGGTCAGTGCAATCCTTCCCGACCAAGTACAGAAGGATATCCATATCATGGCAACTCTTTGCGAGAATCATGGGCGATGAAGTCTCTTCATTTCTCCAATTCCCTCTTACAAAACTATGCGAAAAATGAATATGCCCAATGTTTTCATTGTGCTGGATACCACGTAATCGCCCGATCTCCCCAGCCTCGAGGGCTTTCTTGATCGTACAGAAAAATGGGGTATACCTTAAAACATGCGCCACTCCGACACTTACACCATACTTGGTGGCCATTGCATCAAGGTACTTGCATTCCTTTGCGGTAGGCGCCACTGGTTTTTCAAGGATGATGTCATATCCCAATTCCATCGCTGCCACAGCCGGGGCAACATGCATCCGGTCCTGGGTGCATACACATACGACGTCCGCAAATTTATCCAACTTGAAAACCTGGTCCCAACTGTTGAAAATGTGTTCTTCATCCAATTGGTGTTTTCGGGCAAATATCTTCCGTTTTTCTGCATCCGGTTCCGCGACTGCAACAACTTTCGCCTTGTCGGGATTGGCCAAGGCGTAATCTCCATATACGAAATTTCCCCTACCCCCAGCACCCAGTATTATCATTTTGATACATTTCATGTCGCGATTCTCTCCTTCAATACCCATAAATACTTGATTCCAAATATTCATACCATCATCAAGAAAACATTGATCATTCCGTGCTACAACCTGCATCAAGGCTAATGCAACACAATCTCCTTCAAATATCCCCGGCTGTTCAGATCAATTGCTCCAGCAATTTTTTTGCTTCCAGGATATCCTTGATCTGTTCATCCCCTGAAATCTCCCGTTCAATGGTTATGGAGCCGTCATAACCCAGTTCTTTCAATTTGGCGATGAGACGGGGAAAATCGACCTTGCCCTTGCCCAAGGGAACTTCATCACCCAGATGATGTCCATCAGTGGGATATTCCCCGTCCTTTCCATGGACGCCCCTCACATACTCTCCGAAAACATCCAGGGCATCCAAGGGATTCGCCTTGCCATACATCAACAGGTTGGCAGGATCGAGATTGATGCCCACATGTTCGCCTCCCAGGTCCTGTAACACCCGTTTCAAGGTAACAGGGGTTTCCTGCCCGGTCTCAAACAAGAAGCACTGATCATTCTCCTTGCATTTTTCCACCAACATCCTCAAGGAGGCCAGTACCTCTCCATATTGGGAATCATTGGGATTCTCGGGCAGGAATCCTGCATGAGTAACCACGTCCTTCACGCCGATCAGTTTTGCAAAATCGCAACCTTGCAACAAAGTCTCCAGGCGTTGCCCCCTATAGGCTGCCGGAACCAAGCCCAGAGTTAGGGGCCCATCATAGAAGTCCCATACCTTCGGTCCATTCCAGCCACACCAGAAGGCAGTAATCTCCACGTGTTGAGAAAGAACTGCCTTGCGTATTTTTTCTGCCATACCTTCATTCAGGGCAAGGGAATCCCAGCAGACCAACTGGCAGTTATCCATTCCCATGTCCCTTACTTGGGCAAACTTCTTTTCAATATCGGTATCCTTCGTCATCAATACGATTACACCAATTTTCATAGTTTTTCCTTATTGAAAGCCAACCCTTGACCGAGCCGGCTGTCACTTCACTGATAATTTTTCACTGCTTCAACACAAAAAACAACGGACAGGGAACGATGAATCATTCACACATAACCCATCGATACAAACATATACCTCATTCGTCTACGAGCGATTGCTCATCGAACACCAATCGCACCGCTTCAACTCCATCCTCAAGGGTAGCTTGTTCAATTGGCCTGTTCTCGATCAGACAGTCAATGAAATATTTGTCTTCCTGGTAATAAGGTCCAGGACTTTCGAGATTGCGACCAGTATTTTCTTTTTTAGACAAAGGATGGATGGCATCCCCATTATTTGGCCTAAAGGCCAAGGTAGGTTTTCCCCTACTGTTGAATTCCAGGGTTCCTTGTTCAAAGGTTGCCTTAAAAAATGCTTCAAACGGAAGATCCGGAGATACATCCCAAAGAGCTTCGGCTGACGCCGGAATATCACCAAATCGATAATCGGTACGTACATGATTTATCAAGCCAGTCGATAGCCGATCTGCCTTGACAGAAAGAGACGAAGGCGCTCCCAACAGGTACCGGAGGAAATCCACGTCATGGACATGAAGATCGAGCATGACAGAACCGCTCTTTTTCTCATCATGGAACCAATCCTCGAATCCCCAAAGGACATCCCCACCTTTGCGTCCCATCTCTATTGTCTGCAACTTCCCATATTTCTGGGAGTCCGTGACTTGCTTGAGATATATATATTCCCCAAAGAATCGAAGGACTTGTCCGACCATGATTTTTGCACCCGTTCGGTTCTGTGCTTCCATTAATCTCTTGCAATCTTTTTCGGTAATGCAAACGGGTTTCTCGATGAAAACAGCCATTCCTTTTTCCATTGCCCTGAGCGCATGTTCTGTATGCAGGTAACTGGGAAGACAAATATGCACAGCATCGAGTTCTTCAGAATCAATTAAATCAAAACCCAATGAATAGGTTGTAGCTTCAGGCCATAGTTCCTTTGCGCTGTCCAAGAAATCCTTTCGACAATCGGCCAGGGCAACGACTGCAACCTCATGGCTTTGGGACAAGGCCTTCAATGCCTTATTATGTGTATCTCCCATACCCCCACATCCTATCAGTCCAACCTTCAACACGACTCACTCCTTCAATTAATAAGTTCACTGACTTTACTAATTAAATTAATTGTATGTCTAGGTCGTTGTTTTGTCAATATTTATCTTTTGTTTTTTTCCAGACACCAAAATAATACAAATGCACAACAGCTTTAAAGCTTGGACCATTAGCCTATGAACAAAGAATTGCCGGTGACATCGGAGAAGTCATAATAGGTATCAAAGAAATAGCGCATGGCACCTTTCAGATAGGCATTGCTATCCAGATTGGTGTACCGGATGAGCGTGAAATCAGACATTTGGCTGAATCCTTGGGCATGTAGCAAAGTCTGGACCTGGGTAAGGAACAGTTCCCCCAGATACTGGCATTTGCCTCCCAGTACGATAAGTCGGGGATTGACGAGGCATACCACATTCCGTAAAGCCTGGGCAAAATCGGAGGCCAGGGAAATGACTACCCTTTTTGCTGTCTCGTTTCCCTCCTTGACAGCCACTCCCAAATCCTCATAGGTCAGGTATTCGGGAATCACCACATCTGTTTCACCGGAGAATTCCTTGAAACGTGTGGACAAGTTGCTCTCCCCGATTTCATTTTCCAGGCATCCCCTGTTTCCGCAGGCGCATTCGATCCCCTGGGAGTCCATTGAGTAATGTCCAAACTGCGTAAAGGCCCCATTTGCCTTTCCCAACATATTTCCTTGGACAAACAGGGTTGCCCCGATACCGATATTAAAGTTTATGAAGGCAAATTCCTGTACCTTTATTGTTGTATAGATCTTCTCGGCATAGGCATAGCAAGCGGTATCCTGAAGAACCGCAAACGGGTATTGCTTGCAAACCTTGTGGACGCTTTCATACATCGCTTTGGCATCATGGTCATACATTCCCAAGGTAGTTGAATAGAGAACGTCATGAAAGGAATCGATCATTCCAGGCAGGACCAGGCAACATACCAGAATCTTATCCTTGAAGGCATTCCTTGCACAGATTGCCTTTAGATTCCTGCTCGTCACGGAAACGAATTGGTCTTTATCGGAAATCTGCTCAATCTGCGTGAAAACAGTCTCTCCATTGAGATCAAGGACCTGGAAATCTATGGTATTTCTGGTCCAGGTGATCACCGGGACAAAATGACTTCCCTGTCTTACAAATAATGAAGAAGGACGTCTTCCTACCGAAGTGGTAGCTTGTTTTCCAGTGTCGACGATAAAGGATCTTTGAATGAGTTCCTCAACCAATGAGGATATGGTAGTCTTGCTCAAGGAAAGTCTCTTTGCAATTTCTGCACGAGAGATACCTGCTTCATCCCATATGAGAGAAAAAACAGCTTTCATGTTTTTTGCTTTCATTACTTGTTGATTCAGCAGTTCCAATTATCTTCTCCCTAAATGATATATTTGCTTGAATTTCTATTATTATTGCAAAACCATCGATACCCACAAGAGGTATTCAACGATCTGATAACTTTTGGATTATACCATACTTTGACGTTGACGGTGCATAAGCCAAAAACCATGAGTTGAATTCTACGAATAAAACTCAAATTTCATGGCTCTATTTGACAAATCATGTTGAAACCTCATCTTCTGGCTTCGAATCAAGCACCTCATAGACAAATGAGGGATAATCCTTGGTCCTTAGGTCTTTCCATCTTGCTACTTTGGATACTTTTCTAAG
>JAQVVB010000016.1 GCA_028699215.1 Sphaerochaeta sp.
GACGCTCTTCCGATCTTTGCCAAGATGATGTTC
This sequence comes from Sphaerochaeta sp., assembly GCA_028699215.1. GTDB lineage: Bacteria > Spirochaetota > Spirochaetia > Sphaerochaetales > Sphaerochaetaceae > Sphaerochaeta. The sequence goes on from JAQVVB010000016.1 coordinate 34, forward strand.
TTCTTGATGGAAACTCCCTGACAACGGGCAGCTCTTTGGTTCTTGCCGATCATGTTCAATTCAAAACCCCACCGGGTCTTGTAGAGTACAAACCAGAGCACCACCACCAGAATGAGTGCGAAGTATACTCCGCTGTGTACTTTTCCCCATATTTTGGGCAACCAAGCGAACTCAGGATAGCGGACGGTTCCCATGTTTCCTCGGGGAGCTTTCCAAGCATTGAAGTATAGGTATTCAGCAAAACCAATGGCGATATAATTCATCATCAGGGTGGCAAGGGTTTCATCAACTCCCCACTGGGCTTTGAGAACACCAGGAATCCCTCCCCAGAAGGCCCCAAAGAGGATACCCATGACTATTCCGACAGGAAGGTACGCCCATTGGGGGAGAAAAGTCCAAAACTGCATGACCCACGTGATGCCGATGACACCGCTAACATATTGACCTTCAGCTCCGATGTTCCAGAACTTCAGGCGGAATGCGATACCTACTGCAAGACCGCAGAGTAAAAGAGGAATGGACTTTGCTATCGTGTATTGAATCTTGGTCGGGCTGCCGAATGCACCTTTGATCATGGCTCCATAGGTCTGTATGGGGTTCGCATTGGAAATCGCCAATACGATGGCTCCTAAAAGAAAAGAAATGATCAAGGAGAATATAGGAACCAGAATGGTCATTTTTCGAGATTTTCCATCCCGTTTTTCCAAGGCAAATCTCATATATCCCTCCTCTCGACACCAGCCATAAGCATCCCGAGTTCTTCAGTTTTGGCATCTTTCACATCCACGATGTCCATGATTCTTCCTTCAAACATGACAGCAATTTTATCAGCAACCATCAAAAGCTCTTCGAGTTCTTCGGAAACCAAAAGTACTGCATTTCCTTTGTCCCGTTGTTTGATGATGTTCTGCCTGACTGCTTCGGTTGCTCCAACATCCAGACCCCGAGAAGGATAGACTGCAATGAGGATGCCTCCACAGGAATCAATTTCGCGAGCAAGAATCGTCTTCTGGATATTTCCTCCACTGAGGAATTTTACTGAAGTATCTTGCGAAGGTGTCTTGATGACGAAGGTTTCTATCAGCTTGTCAGCAAACAGACGTACCCAACTACGTTTGATGATCGAGTGGTTGGAAAGCTCATTCGTCCTGTATTTCTTCATGGAAAGGTTGTCGCCGACACTCATATCACCAACAACGCCCATTCGACCTCTGTCGGCAGGAATATGACTGACTCCACTTCTAATGACCTGTAGGGGAGTTTTATTCGTATAGTCTTCCCCGTTGATCAAAACCTGACCGCTGGAAACATGCATGAGACCGGTCAATGCCTCGGTGAGCTGTTGTTGTCCGTTTCCTGCAACCCCGGCAACACCTAAAATTTCTCCTCCCCTAATGGTGAAGGAGACATGATCAAGAACATTTTTATTTCCCTGAAGGCTTTGGATAACCAAATTTTTGGCTTCCAGCATGATTTTTCCTGGATTATAGGGACCACGATCGAGAGAGAAAAGGATATCTCTTCCAACCATCATGTTGGCTAGGTCCTGGACGCGCTTAATGGAGTTAGTAGGACAAACATTGACGCTTTTTCCTCGTCTGAGTACCTGCACGGTATGGGAGAATTCCATAACCTCATCCATCTTATGGGTAATGAAGATGGCGCTCTTGCCTTCACTCAGCATCTTTTTGATAATTTCATTCAAATCTCTCGCTTCACCAGGGGTAAGGACTGCTGTCGGTTCGTCGAGAATGAGAATTTCGGCACCACGATATAAAAGCTTGAGGATCTCTACACGCTGTTGTTCTCCAACAGAAAGGTCCTGAATGATTTTATCGGGATACACTTGCAGCCCATAGCGTTTGCTTAGGTCGGTGATTTTTTTCTTGATCTCAGACAGGGGAGGAACGAAGGGAAGGTCTTTCATTCCGAGAATGATGTTTTCAGCAACACTCATGTTGCCTACCAACATGAATTCCTGATGGATCATACCTACTCCCAATGCCATAGAGTCTTGAGGAGAGCGGATATCGGCAAGTTTGCCGTTGATGTATATTTCACCACTATCTGGTCTATAAAGACCTACCAACATGTTCATGAGGGTACTTTTTCCAGCTCCATTCTCACCCAAAAGGGCAAGGACTTCGCCTTTACGAAGGGTCAGGTTCACCTGATCATTGGCAAGCACTCCCGGAAAATGTTTCGTAATAGCTACCATACGTACGACGGGCGTTTCGTCGGTAATATTCTCGTGCATGTTGTTTCCACTTATGTATGCCCTCATGGCGAGGGCATATCTTGAAAGAAGTAAGGGCGGGCAATCGCCCGTCCTTATATTTTAGGAGTAATTTCAGCTATTTGACAGAACCGATAACGCCTTCAACGAACCAGTCCATGGTGAGCATGTCGTTGTCGGACATTTTCTCACCTGCATTCTGGCGAACCTTACCTGTATTGTCTTTCTGAGCACCCCAGAAGACATCCCAGTTTCCATCATGCATTTCAGTTGTTTTGGCTTCGATCTGCTTCTGGAAATCTGCAGGTACCAAAGGAGAAATGGGGGAGAGGTGAATCATTTCGTCCTCAAGGCCACCCCAGTAACTCTGGCTCTTCCAAGTACCATCGATAGCACTCTGGATTGCAGGAATCATGTAGTTGCCCCAGTTCCACATGGGGGAAACGAGGATGCGGTCATCACCAATCATGTTTCTGAAGTCGGCATTGTATCCAACAGCATACTTGCCACGTTCCAAAGCTGCCTTGGCAGGTTCGGTGGTGTCCTGATGCTGGGCAATGACATCACAACCCTGGTCAAGCAGGGCAACAGCACCCTGACGTTCCAAGGAAGGGTCATACCAAGTGTTAGTCCAAACTACAGTTACGGTAGCTTTTGGATTTACGGCTCTGGCGCCAAGAGCAAAGGCGTTGATGCCACGGACAACTTCAGGAGTGTTGTAAGCGCCAACAAAACCGAGTTTTCCAGAGGTGGACATCTTTCCTGCAATCATGCCGGAGAGATAACGCATCTGATACATTCTTCCAAAATAGTTGGACATGTTGTCATTGGAAAGATATCCAGAGCAATGTTCGAAATATACGTCTGGGTGTGACTTTGCAACGTTGAGCATGTACTGCTGGTAGTTGTAGGAGTTTGCGAAGATGATTTTGCAGCCTTCATCAACAAGACTTTCCATGGCTCTTTCGCTGTCCTCGTTCTCGGGGATGCTTTCCATTCTGATAACTTGAATCTTGTCACCAAAATGCTTTTCAGCTGCGATTGTGCCCTGGTCGTGCATGTACGTGTAGCCCATGTCTCCAGGAGGGCTGAGATATACTACCCCAACCTTAAGTGGTCCTGAAGTACTTGCAGCTTCTTTTGATCCTTGTGCAAAAGCAAAGGAAGAAACCATCAGAACAATCAGCAATAGAACAATACCTTTTTTCATGACTCTCTCCTTAATAAAGATTACGTGATGTGGTTGATGTTACTCGAAGATGTTCAACTGTTTCAAATTATACGAGACGTTTTTCTGGCTGTCAAAACAATATTTAGAAACATTTTGAGAGGGAAAACGCAGAAAAAAATTAGAAAACACGAATAAACTAAAAAAAAGACAGAATAAATGATTTAAATAACAAAATACAACAAAATTAAAAATAAAAACAACGAAATGTGTTGTTGCAGAATGTTGCCCCTGAAAACAACGTATTATATGTTGCAATTATCGCATGGAATGGAGCTTAAATGTTGCAATAATTCTAAAACATCGATTTTAGAGGCTTTTTTCGAGGAAGAGTCAAGTGCCTGCGGTTTGTTGCAAAGTCTAATCAACAGCTTTTCTATGATGATTGGATGGAAAACCGAAAGAAGCCATCGGAATCTGGGTAAGCAAGAAGGATTTTCAGTTACCTTATACTATGAACAGTGTTTAAAATTAAATACTTGTATGACTTTTATTCAAGTGGTAGGATAGAGCAACTTAGGCTATACTGTAAGCTATCTATCATTAGGTCTTAAACTCGATATATCTCGTAAGGATTTCATTGCATGAATACAATTAGGAAAAGATGTACGGTTTCTTTGTTGCTTGTGATGCTCATGGCGGCGCTATTTGCTTCTGAGGGTAATGGATTGGTGGTTCGTTCCCCCTTGTTCGGTACGACTCAAAGTACAGTAACGCCCGTCACCTCGCTTTCCATGCAGACATATGCAGGTCAACTAGGTCTTTCTTCTGTAGATGTTGTTGATACTGCTGAAAGCAGAGTGTTGAGTGCCATCAGCAATGGATCGTATCCAGTAACCCCCGGAGACATGTACCGCTTGGTATACTTGGATGGTATGAATACAGTGACTTTGGATTTGCAAGCAGATGAAAAAGTATCTGTTGCTATTCCTGGTCTTGGAACCATCGAAGGCAATGGACTTACATTCAATCAGTTGAAACAACAGATTCTCAGCATGGTTCAGACCTATCACAGCTTTTCCAACCCCCAATTGATCCTTAAGGGAACGGGAGCCTTTTCCGTATCGGTGATTGGTGAAGTCGAAGGAACTCGAGTAGTACCTGTCTGGGGACTTTCCCGGCTCTCTTCAGTAGTCGGAAGCGCTACGCAATATGCTTCAACCAGAAATGTCAAGATAACCCATGTCGATGGGACCACCGATACGTATGATTTGTATCTTGCACTAAGGAAAGGAGTGCTGGATCAAGATCCTCTGCTGAGAAGTGGGGATGTGATTACGCTTTTACGATCCGAACGCATTGTCATCCTTTCCGGGAATGTATATGCCCCGGGAACGTATCAACTCAAGGAAGGGGAAAGTCTCAGCGATTTGGTGACCTTCTATGGTGGTGGCGTACTTTCCAGTGCAGATGTCCAGAAAATTCGCATCCAACGCTACATTTCCAAGACAGGTGCTTGGGAAGTTGCCTATGCAGATCTCTTTGCAGGTTCTCCTTATGAGCTGTCCCATATGGATCAGGTGGTGGTGGATACCATCACTCCTTCCGTCCAAAGCCTAACTATTGAAGGGGCTGTTTCCGCTTCTGAGGCGTATGACAATCTCTCCTCTACAGCTTTGTTGGGTAATTCTTCAGGAAGAATCTTTTATCAGTTCTATCCAGGAGAAACAGTCAAGCAGATGCTGGAAACCATATCGCCGCGCTTGATGACGGTAAGTGATTTGGATGGAGCCTATCTGCTTCGTGAAAATCAACGCATACCCTTGAAGGCCCAACAGGTGTTGTACGGAACAGACGAAAATGGTTCGATGCAATTACAGGCCGGTGATTCGTTTGTCATTCCTTTCAACCAGCGTTTCGTTACTGTCTCTGGTGCTGTGGTACGACCTGGAGTGTTTGCCTATGTTCCCGATAAGGGAGTCAACTATTACCTTTCGCTTGCAGGTGGACTCAGCGACGATGCCTCTGTTCCCACATCAATCAAGATTCTAGGCCCCGATGGCAAGAAGGTAGATGCCGAAGACGATGTTTTCCCAGAGTCGACCATATCAGTAGCAAAAAACACCTTTGTAAAGGATATAGCTCCTACGGTGGCCGTCCTTGGACTCGTGAGTTCTATCTTAGGAATTGTTGCAGTAGTATTCAGTACACTTGTAGATGCCAAAAACCTGTAGGAGGGGTAGAGATAGATGAGTCAGCAGGAAGAATTCCAAACAGGTTTCAATCAATTCGACAGCAATGAGGAAGGAATCTCCATTGCTGAATTGCTTCATATTTTCAAGCAGCGGTTCAGTTGGTTTGTCATAGGGTTCGTAGTGGTCGTTGCCCTTGCTGCAGGGTATCTTCAGATTGCCGTCCCTCAGTATGAATCCGAAGTCACGGTCCTCGTCGATCCAATCCAGAAATCCTCATCCATTGAGAATTTGCTGGAGAGTTCTGCTTCCAGCACCAAGATTGCCACGGAAGTCGAACTCATCACCAGCAGAAAGAACATTGAGTATGCACTCAGCACCCTTGATTTGAGCTCGTATGTCAATGAAGAGGGTCTGAGCTATTCGGAAAAAGAAATTCTGGGAAATGTGAAAGAGAGAATCGTTGTATCCACTGTAAAGGATACCAACATTGTTCGGATCACCGTTACTGATGCAATTCCTGCATTTGCGCAAGATCTTGCAAATGCGCTCGCATCAAGCTATGACAACCTGCTTACTGGAATTGCCAAGAATTCCAAGACCGCTCAGAGGGTGTTCATCGAGTCCCAGATTCCCATCAATGATAAATCGCTGCAGCTGGCCTCTGATGCTCTCGGAGATTTTAGGGAAACCAGTGACATCATCCAACTTACGGATAAAAGTTCCTTGCTTGTTGAACAGATCTCCTACTATACGCTTCGCCTTGAACCCTTGAAGCTTCAGTTGCAGGAATCTTTGGTGTTTTTGGAGAAGAACAATGAAGGTCTTGAGGCAGCTGGAATTGAAGGGATTCTTTCTTTGGATGATATCCGAAAGGACAGTATCATTGCTGTCAAGTTGAAGGAACTCTCTGCTTGGAAGACAGAGCTGACCATGTATGAGTCTCTTACCTCGCCCTCAGCTGTACCGGTTGCAACATCTTCTTCAAACAGCTCTTCTCGCTCGTATGTGCTCAACAGCGCTATCTCCCAGACGACCAAGGACCTGCTTGATCGTGTAACGCAGCTTACCCGTGCGTATTCAAATGACACCACCATTCAATCCATTGTACAGGCTTTGACAACTGAAGTGGGTATTCAAGTCCTTCAGGAACGTGGAGAAGTATTTGTTGATGAGCTCTCCAAATTGCCTGTTTTGGAACGTCAACTTTCTGAATTGGAAAGGGATGTGCAGATTTTCGAAGCGATTGGTTTGAAACTTCGTGATATGTTGGAAGAAGTCAAGTTGATGGAAGCAGCCGTCACTGGAAACGTAACGGTAGTGGACATCGCCAACCTACCATTGCATCCCGTCAGTCCTAATAAACTGCTTATTCTTGCCGTCGCCTTGTTGCTCGGTTGTGCAGTGGGTCTTTTATTGGCACTGGCTGTCGAGACCTTGGACGTTTCCATCAGAAACGACCAGCAGATCAAGAAAATCGTCGGTCCTGATCATCCTGTGTTGGGATGGATTCCATTGATGAAAATCTCACCAAAGGATAAATATCCTACCTTGACGGTATATAACGATCCTCTCTCCTTTGAATCCGAACGGTTTAAGTTGATAGCTAACATGCTCTACAACAAAACCGATAAGAAGGTCTTTTCCATCACTTCTTGTTCCATGGCTGAAGGAAAGAGTACCATCATCGGAAATGTTGCACTTTCCCTTGCACAAATGGGAAGTAGGGTGTTGATCATCGATGGTGATCTTCGTCTGCCAAGTATGGAACGGTTTTTCCGTTTGCAACACAGAGAGATAGGTTTGGTGGATTATGTTACCTCCAAAGCTTCTCTGGAAGAGTGCATTCTGCAACCACTGGAAAAGGTTCCCAACCTTCATCTATTGCCTCCCGGAAACGCACCCTTGGTTCCCGCTGCAATTTTTTCCAATCCGAAATACATCAAGGGTATCGAATATTTGGAAGCGATCTATGATTTCATCATCATCGATGCTCCTCCTCTCGATTCAGCCAGTGAACTCCTGTCCATCAGCAAGCATGTTGATGGGTTGATCATCACTGTTCGTGCTGGCATTACCACGAAGGGTGCCTTGCATGATCTGATAGAGAACCTGAATACCGGCAATGCCCCGCTGACAGGGTTGGTGTTCAATGGAGTCATTCCCGGATCAACGGGAGGATATGGATACGGATACGGGCATCGCTATGGATCTTCCTACGGTTCCTATTCGTATAGATATGCCTCATACAGCAGTACCGGTGGTTCATCAAGAAAGAGAAAACCAGGGAAAAAACATAGTTCAGCTTGGTACCACAGAAGGTACAAGCAGGATTTGATGATGCGTGGACGCGCTCACACTGAATTATTTGAACCTGTACTTGCTTTTGGAGCCGAATCAGCCTACAAGAATCTTGAATCGTGGTCGACTTCAACTCAATACAATCCTGTAACAGGAGTCGTCCTCAATAAGGATTCAATTGGAATTCCTCCAAAGAAGGAAACGTCGAAACCAGTACCTCCCGTTCCAGAAGTCAAGAAAAATATTGTTTTGGATAGCCTCTCTTCCATTGAGTCGGATAGTGACGCGATAGGGAAAAAATAGAGTCTAGGACTAGACAGATTTTACGGACTCTGCTATGGTACCTTTCGAGTCAAACGGAGGAGAATGAAGTGCAGAGAAAAAGATACGGATTTTCGTACCAGTCTCTAGGGGCTTTATTTCCCAATACAATAAAAACTATGAAGTCGGTCTATTATGGCCGGCTTTTTTTTATGTGAAGGAGCAGAGATGGAAAATCAGAACGTTTTTACGGGAAGATCACTATGTGTCATTGAGGATCTGTCCATTGCTGAGAGAGAGTACCTTTTTACCGAGGTCCGTAAACTCAAACAGGCGATGGAAGAGAATAATCTGGAAGTTATGGATCAGTACCGAATTGATGACAAGGATTTTGGAATCTACGAAGTGTTCCTTGAAGACAGTACCCGGACCAAGGAGTCTTTCAAGAACGCTGCGAATTTCCATCACGCCAAAGTCTCTGAATTGAACAGTGATAGCTCCTCCTTCAACAAGGGAGAGAGTTTTGCCGATACCTTCAACACCCTCAGTGGCTATTCGAATACCATCTTTATCATTCGTAGTAAAATTGAAGGGGTATGTCGATGGTTGGAAGACGAGTGCAGCCTGTATGCAGAGAGAAACAAACTCTGGAGAAAACCAACCTTCATCAATGCAGGTGACGGAAAGCATGAACATCCAACCCAAGAACTCTTGGATGAATTTACCTTTCTGGAGGATAACAACTGGAGTACCGATTCCATTCACCTTGCATTGGTTGGCGATCTTTACCACGGCAGGACCGTTCACTCCAAGGCTGATGGACTGAAAATCTTCAAGTCGGTACAAGTCGACCTCATCGCTCCTCCTGAGCTGGCCATGCCTGAAACCTACATAGGGAGAATGAAAGAAAACGGGTTCCAACTGCGCATGTTCTCCTCTATAGAGGAATATCTGCAACAAGCAGATATCGCAGATAAATGGTACTTCACCCGTCCCCAACTTGAACGCATGGGAGATAGAATCCTCCAGAGACAGGATGAACTACGATCGATGATCACGTTCAAGAAAGAATATATGACGAAAATCAAGGAGCATACCAAATTCTATCATCCACTTCCTCGTCATAAAGTCACTCCTACCATACCTACCTTTCTTGATGACACCCCGCTTAATGGCTGGGAACGACAATCAATCAATGGCATGTACGTTAGAATCGTGTTGTTGTCACTCCTTGGTGGCAAGATAGGAAATGGGTATGTCCCTTGTGAAGAAAGAAAGGAAACAGAACGTGCTGAGTATATCTTTGAAGTGGATGTTGCTGCAGTGCAACCAAAAGAAAAGGTCGTCAGTGAAGGGGTTCATCCCATTCATGATGGTCTGGTTATCGACCACATCTGCCGGGGTGACAGCCCTTCAGAAATCAGGGACCATATGCGCTTGATCAGCAGCGTGATGAACCTCGATGAATCCAAAGGAGGGGAATGGGTTAGCCGAGGTCATTCGGACAGAGATTCCTTCAAGGGGATCATCTTCCGGCCGAATGCCAAGGAACTTTCACGCAAAGAGCTCAAAAGACTTGCAGCGGTTTCACCTGGATGTACGTTGAACATCATCAAGGACGGGAAGGTGGAGAAAAAGTACCGGATGGAAATGCCGCCAAGAATTTACAACTTCGATGACTTATCTTGTACCAACGAAGCGTGTATATCCCATCCCTCACAAGCTGAAGGAGTTCCTGCACTCTTTACACGAACCAAAGACAACAAATTTGCTTGTGCTTACTGTGGGAAAACCCACTCCTTCAAGGAAATCTGGAAGAGCAGAAAAAAATAAGGTAGACTGGAACACACTATGAAGAATTTAGAAACGATCACCGATCATTACGGGCCACTGTTAGCCGATCAGGCTTTGAAATTGGGAGCCATCAGACTCAAACCGGAAGACCCCTTTACGTGGGCAAGTGGATATCGCATGCCCATATACAACGATAACCGACAACTTCTCTCCGTACCGGCAGCTCGGTCATTGGTCTGCGAAGCCTTCAGGGAAATGCTGAAGGAACTGGAGTTTGATCCAGAAAATATCGCAGGTACCGCTACAGCAGGAATACCTCATGCCACTACCCTTGCCGATGCATTGGGAAAACCCCTCAGCTATGTGCGTAGTTCAGGAAAGGACCATGGCCTGCATCAACAGATCGAAGGATTGGGCAAAAGCGGATCATACGAAGGAGCAAAGGTTTTGTTGATTGAAGACCTGATTTCCACAGGAGGATCTTCCATACAAGCCGTACAGGCAATTGTAAAGGCACAGGGACTGATCCCTTACACCCTGGCTATTTTCACCTACGGCTTTCAGTCTGCCGTAGATGCCTTTGCTTCGCTGAACCCTTCTTGCAGGTTCTTCACCATTCTCAACTATGACATCATGGTGCAGACAGCCTTGAAGACAGGATATGTAGATCAGAAAGGAGCTTCCATGCTTGCTGACTGGAGAAATGATCCCTTTGGTTGGGGAGAAAAGAACGGGTATCAGCCCGTAACAAAGTAGGAGTGTGTAATGAACTATTCTGAATTACTGACTGAAAGTGCCCAAAGGGTTGGCAACAATACCTGTATGGGGTTGGATCCTCAGCTTGAAGTACTTCCTTTTTCTTCGGGGGACCTTCGCAACGACCTCAACTCGTTTTTCCGAATCCTCTTCAGAAGGATGGTTCTCTCCGGTTTGATTCCTGCAGCCTTTAAGCCGAACATCGGCTACTACCAAGCTCTGGATAAACCTCGTGATGAGGATTTTTCTGGAAGTCTTGCCCTTGCCGATGTATTGGATATGGTGGAGAACTTTTTCCCTGGAATACCTGTAATTTTGGACAGCAAGCGTGGGGATATTGCACGCAGCAGCCTTAACTATGCAAATGAAGCATTTGACAGCTGGCAAGTCGATGCAGTAACAGTGGCACCCTATATGGGCAGCGACTCGGTGATGCCGTTCATCAATCATACTCCAAACGAAAAGGGTGTCTATGTCTTGAATAGGACGAGCAATCCTGGAGGCAAGGACCTACAGAATCTGCAAGTGACAGATAATGAAAAACGATCCCCTCTCTATATGGAAGTGGCCAGAGGCATTGTAAACTATAATGCGGGAAGTGGTAGTGTCGGTGCGGTGGTTGGAGCGACCAATATTGCTGAATTGAAGGATATTGCAGCCTTTTATGCAGATAAAAGCATTCCCTTGTTGATTCCTGGAGTGGGAAGTCAGGGCGGAACAGCCACTGAGGTCCTCTCGGTCTTGAGAAGCGTTGGGTATCCTGTAGAACTTGCGAGGGTCAACAGTTCAAGTAGCTTGACCCACCCTTGGAAAAAAGCTCCCGTTCCTGAAGATTGGCTTGAGATGTGTGAAGCGAACCTGAGAAGCATGATAGAGGACACCAAAGTATGAGTGGTGTTATGCAATTGCTTTCAAGGCGGCATCTCAATATGCATGCTTCTGTACTGCTTACCACAGTAAGTGGAGTTGCATCCACAAAAAGTGCGCTCATCGAGTTCTTTGACAAGAAAATTCCTGCAATTGGAATCATCACGACCAAAAGTTTTCAAGTGACACCTAATCCTGGAAACAGGGAACCGGTCATTTGTGAGACAACGAAAGGGAATTTTGGAAATTCTGTTGGCTTGAGAAATCCCGGGATGGAAAAAGCCCTTGCTGAACTGAAAGAGCTTAGAGCGAAATTCACCTTCAGAAGCTTGCTCAACGTATCCCTGTCTGCTAATTCGATTGAGGATTTCATCGTCTTGGTGAAAGCATTTGATGAAGTTGCCGACCTAGTCGAATTGAATTTTTCCTGTCCTCATGCTGCTGCAGGCTATGGATCTTCCATCGGTTGCGATATCGCTCTTGCCAGTGAATATGTACGGGAGATCAAGAAAGCCACAAAAGAGTGTAAGGCTCCTCTGTTTGTCAAGTTGACCCCTAATGTCGAGGAAATTGGAGTGATAGCAAAAGCAGTAGTCGACGCTGGTGCTGATGGTCTGGTCGCCATCAACACGGTTGGGCCCATTCAGCATATCGATCCGGTTTCCCACACCCCGATTCTTCAGAATAAACTTGAAGGGAAGGGTGGATGCAGCGGCCGTTGGGTCCATCAAGAAGCCCTTACATGCATATCCTCCATCAGATCCTATGTTGGAGATGATGTTCCTCTCATCGGGATGGGGGGTGTTACAACAGGAGCAGAAGCTGCCGCCATGATACAGAGTGGGGCTGATGCAGTTGGAATTGGATCAGCGTTTGGTACGGTGGATCAGCGCATGTGGGATGCATACCTTACAAGCGTGCAAGCAGAGGCCGAAGCCATTCTGCGAAAAACCGATACATGTAGAGAACCTCTTAGTGCTTCCTTTCTCCTCGATGAACGGCAGATGGCATATGAAGAGCATAGTGTTGAGAAAATCACCCACTATAGCAAGGACACGGTGATCATCACCCTTGATGGAATGCTGAATTGCAAAGCCGGTGAGTTTGCATTCCTATGGTTGCCGTCACTTGGAGAAAAACCATTCTCAGTCGCTCATAACACACCTTTGACCTTCATCGTCAAGAAACGTGGAGTTTTTTCTTCTGCCTTGTGCGCTTTGAACGTGGGAGATAGACTCTATGTCAGAGGTTTGTATGGTGCACCGTTGGAAAACAAGACGACCTCAAAGGCTTTGTTGTTGGCAGGAGGAACCGGAGTCGCTGTTCTTCCTTCCCTTGCAGAACAGCTGAAAAAACAAAACACGGAGATGACCATTCTTGTTGGTACCAGCGAATCTGTTGAAGGAAAAGCACTGCTTGAGGATGAACTCAGTTGCTATGGCCGCTTTGTTTGTGTGCCTGATGATGGAGTTCCTGCTCGAGTGCTTGGTTTACTGGATACGCTTGATATCAGCACTGACCAAGCTTGTTATCTCGTTGGTCCTGAGATCTTCATGGCCGTTGCTGCAAAGAAACTCTTGTCGAAGGGCGTTCAAGAGCACAATCTGTATCTCTCCATGGAACGCATGACTCTTTGTGGCATCGGGATGTGTGGCGAGTGTGCTTGTGGCGATCGTTTGACGTGCAGATGGGGTACCTTCATGCAGTATGATTATCTTAAGCAGCACGCACCGGAGATTATTGGCTTATGATAGATCCTCATGTGCATCTTCGTGATTGGGCACAAGCAGAAAAAGAGACGCTTGAACATGGATTATCTGTTGCTTCATCTTGTGGCATCGATGAGGTGTTTGATATGCCCAACACATCTCCTCCGCTTATCCATAGAGCTGCTATTCTTAAGCGGTTGGAAGATGCACAAAAGGGTTTTCCTTCGGTTCGATACCATCTCTATGCAGGGTTGACACAAGATCCAGAGCAGATACAAGAGGTTGTGGGGCTCTGCCGGGAGTTTCCACAACAGGTGATCGGTCTTAAGTTGTTTGCGGGTCATTCGACAGGAAACATGGGATTGGTTGGAGAAGATACGCAAAAAAGCGTTTACCACGTCTTGTCTGAACTCGGATATGAAGGGGTTGTTGCCCTTCATTGTGAAAAAGAATCTTTGCTCAGACCTGAACTTGAAAACATGCAAGACTTTTCTTCCCACTCGCTTGCAAGACCGGTGGAAGCAGAGGTCGTATCGATTTCTGATCAGTTGGAGTTCAGCCGTGCTGCTCACTTTGCCGGCCATCTGCATGTTTGTCATCTTAGTTCCGTTTCTTCGCTTATCTTGGTCGAGCAGGCAAAGAGAGAGGGGAGGCGTGTAAGTTGCGCTGTAACCCCACATCATGTGTTGCTTTCGAGTGTTGATGCCAAGCATCATCAGCTCTATGCAAAGATGAATCCTCCGCTACGCAGTGATCAGGAACGGCATGCGCTTTTCACTGCACTGTTGGAAGGCCGCATCGATTGGATAGAAAGTGATCATGCACCACATACCTTGGCAGATAAGGAGGATGGGGCGAGTGGAATACCTGGATTCAGCGGTCTGTTGATTCTGGTGAAGAGACTCATTGATGCAGGCTGCCCGGACTCTCTCCTTCAGGAACTTTTAGGGAAACGAGTACAGAAAACATTCAATCTTGAGGATCGCTCCATCTTCATCCCTTCCTATGAGAATCTTGATAAACTCTCACTGGAGGCTTCCAAAGCCTATTCTTATGATGCATTTGCCTTAATTCGATAGGATTTCTGTCGCTCTTGCCCTTGTTGTTTTCATGGAGCGTGGTATACTACTGCAACTGGGAGGACGGGCACCTTGATAGATTTGCGGAAACACTCGAGTAGGCATTTGGAAACCAAGATAATATTGCCTATTCCAGAGACTCATCGCTATGACCGCGAGATTCACTACTATCTTTTTTCTCCTCCCCAACTCTATGTAAACCGCACCACCTATACTGAAGAACGGTTGTTGCATAAATTCCAAAGTCATGGTCGGTATTCTTCACCAGAAATCACCTTGGAAGAATTGCTTGATGACTCGAATGCCATCAGCCCCCTCACCATGCTCAAACGGTACACTGAAAACATTGAGAAAGACATCACCTCGGTTCCTGAACGAAACATGATCCATGAGATGCAAACGGTAGTGAACTCCGTACGCCACGAGAACAAGGCGTGTCTGCAGGACTGCAAGGATATGGTGAAGCTGGGGATGAAGGACGATTTGGCAAATACCTTGAAGGCTTGGTATGAAAATATCCTTCAGATACAAGACATCATCAGAAACATATTGGAACATATCAGATCGAAATGTTCTCCCGACAACCGTCTGATGCTGGCTATCCTTTGGACCGATGAAGCCATCAGCCTGTTGAATGAAAAAGAAGCGATTGATCTCTATATGGCTTGTTCTTCCTTGAGCAAGGAGTTCCATGACATCCTTGCCGATCTTTTGTCCTTTTCGCGTGAGGAAGCCAACTATCGTAATCTTCAGAGCTACCTCAGTGGAAGCAATAATCCTGAAACCGTGCAGTATCGCAAGGCGGTTTTGAAAAAATGGACACAATCAGCCCTCTATCTGGTTCCTGATATCTCCCGCTGGCCGATGAGGGTATCTCAGATACTTGCAG
This sequence comes from Sphaerochaeta sp., assembly GCA_028699215.1. GTDB lineage: Bacteria > Spirochaetota > Spirochaetia > Sphaerochaetales > Sphaerochaetaceae > Sphaerochaeta. Next base: position 15,286 of record JAQVVB010000016.1, read on the forward strand.
GGACAGCTGCAGGTGTAGCGATGACGTTTGCAACCTTGGCTTCCATTTTTGCTGAGAATGCCTACATGAAAAATAGTCTGCAGTGGGCGCTTATCGTCATCATTGCGTATGTTTTCAAGGATAGGATCAAGGAATGGTTGAGGACTTTTTTCAATGCTGTGCTTCCAAAATTGATGGCCGATGAAATTTCTTCATTTCTCTCTCCAAAGAGCAATACCAAGATCTGTTCCAGTCGCATCAAGATGAAATTTGAAGATGTAGCAGACATACCCAACAGGATCAAAGAGATACGGAAGGACAAGAACAATCCTTTCAGGGACATGCTTCCCAAGGAAGATGTCATTCACTATGTGAGAAACCTGGTCATGCATCCTTTGGAGAAGAATGGTTTGAAACGGGAACAATTCCCCCGTGAAAACAACTTCACCTTGGTCACTCGTATCAGACTGGATGATTTTCTCAAGGAGATGGATGATCCAAATGATGTGGTCTTTAGAATGGACCCGAACGCCGATGAACTGGATCAGCTCAACAGCGAACGGGTGTATCATTTACATATGGTCATTCGTGAGTGTGCACAAAAAGAAGGAATCGATTTGTACAGCCACTATTGTATCGTTTTGAATAAGACCGGAATTGTACGAATCGAACAGCTCAACGATAATTAGAGTCCAATTTTCTCATGGGATTCACTCATGGCATCTATGGTAAGCTGAATGATCTGGGGGAGTTCCATTCCCAGCATTTCTGATCCTTGGATGATGATGTCACGGTTGACACCGGCAGCAAACCCCTTTGAACTCCACTTCTTTTTCACTGACTTCACCGTCATTCCCTGCATTTTCTCTGGTCTCATCAAGGCGGTGGCATAGACCAGACCGGTCAGTTCATCGATGGTATAGAGTACTTTTTCCATGAACAGAGTAGGCTCAAGGTCACTGCAGATTCCCCATCCATGGCAACATACAGCTCGTATGAAGGGTTCATCAGCCCCTATTTCCTTGAGAAGCTCAGGTGCTTTACTGCAGTGTTGGTCAGGAAAACTGCCGTAGTCGACGTCATGGAGCAATCCAACCAGACTCCAGTACTGTTCGTCCTCTCCCTTGAATTTCGCGAATGCACGCATGGTTTCTTCCACGCAGTAGGCATGGTAGACCAAAGCCTGAGAACTGTTGTACTTCTTCAATAATGCCAATGCTTCATCTCTTGTAAACATGCAACTCCTCCTTGGGGAAAAGTATAGGTATTTTATGATGATTGGGGAAGAGAAAATGAAATTACGAAGCTTTTCTCGTAGTTCCCCCTTTATTCTTTTTCAAGGGTTATGGTAGTATACGAACAGTGTTCCTGGTATGAGGAATCATCTTGTGTTTGGAGGAGGATCCTATGTCTGTTTCAGACGATGGTGGCAGTATAACACCCCTGCCTAGTAATTTACCCTTGGCGTCCTCTCTTCCATTGATCTAGACCCTGCTTGGGGCCTGTTCCTTATGGATTCGGAGGTGCGCCTTACCTATTCCATGGAGGAACTATGATAACTATACGAAACAACCTTGTGAGCACCATTCCAGGTGATCTTTCTCAAGAGGCATCCTACACTTGGGTGGATGCAAGGGACATCAATCGAGACGATATTACCCTTCTCGAAGAACAGTATGCTATTTCCAGTGAATTGCTCGCAGATATCATGGACCAGGACGAACAATCGCGTATAGAAAAAGAGGACGATTATGTTGCTCTTATCGTACGATTGCCCGCACTGGCCGATGATTGCAAAGGAATCAACCAGTATGCTGTTCCTTTGGGAATCGTTTTGTATAAGGATACAGTCATAACAATCTGCCAAAGTGATAGTATCGTATTGGAAGATTTTGCCAAAAACCGCTTTCGTCAGTATCCTGTAGAAACCAAGGAAGGATTTGTCATCAGCATCTTGGGTAGGGCTGTCATGGTCTACATCCGATTGCTTAAATACATTAATCGCCAGAAATCCTTGGTTGAAGAACAGTTGCACAAAAGCATCATGAACTATGAACTCATCCAGCTTTTACAGATTCAGAAATCGTTGGTCTATTTTTCCACCAGCCTGACCACCAATGAAGCATTGTTGGAAAAATTGCTCAAGACCTCTTATTTCAAGCTTACTTCTGAAGAGGAACGGGATTTTTTGGATGATGTCATCACAGACAACAAGCAGGCCATTGAGATGGCGAATATCTATGCATCGATCCTTACAGGAACGATGGATGCGTTTGCCTCGGTCATCAGCAACAACATGAACGTCATCATGAAACGATTGACGATCATCTCCATCAGTCTTATGTTTCCAACCTTCATTGCAAGTTTTTATGGAATGAATCTGGAATTGCCTTTCATGCATCATCCTTCAGCGTGGATCGGTATTGTCGTTGCTTGTGGGCTCAGTGCGTTTGCAGGCGCGTTCATGCTCTCAGATAGAAGAAATCAGAGGCTCATCCAACGGTCTGTACAGGCTACAAGAATGGTGGAGAAAAAACCTAAGAAGAAAAGTAAGAAAAAGCGTGCCCTGCCAGATTGAATAGGGAAGCACCTCAATGCTATCATCTCGCAGATTTGGGAGAATCTTATAAGATGGATAGCATTGGACACTTGTGCGAAGCATTCAAAGGAACCTATGCAGGCGAAGCCATGGATGCGCTGCAGACTCTCTATAGTACGATTGAAACGGAAACAACAGCTTTCTGTAAAGAAAATGAAATTGCTTGTGGGCCAGGTTGTGGAACTTGTTGTGAACACTTCATGCCTGATATCACCACAACGGAAGCGCGGCTCGTAGCAGCCTACTTATTGTTCATCAAAAAAGATGAAGCGCTGATAGAAAAAGTGAAAGAATCAGCGGGAAACACCACTGGCCCTTGCCCTCTCTATTGTTTTAACACTCCATACCATTGTTCAGTATATCCAAGCAGACCCCTCATCTGTCGGCTTTTCGGCGCCTGTGCTAATCACGATAAAAACGGCAACGCCGTTTTTAGACGTTGCCGCTATAATGTCGAAAAGACCATGCCGGAATTCCTGACTCTAGGAGGTGAGGTGACGGTCATGCAGGATTATGCCTACCTTCTTCGGTCCCTTGATCAGGAAAGTGAAGAGGCAAGTATGCTGGGTGATGCCGTCTCATCACAAATCGAGCAACTGCGCTTTCTTGCCAGCATGCTTGATCTCAGTGACAGACCCAATCCTGACGACACACCAAATCCTATTGCAAGTTAACGGATAACCCTAAGGATGTACCCATTGAGGTATTCGGATTCAGGGAAGGATATCCTGATAGGATGATCTTCACTTTGACCGAGTATCTTGAGTATCTGGATCTCCACCTTGGCATCTTTTGCGCTCCATGCAAGAATGGTTCTCAGCATTTCAGAAGAGATTGCACCGGAACAAGAGAACGTTGCGATGATTCCACCATTCTTGATTTTCTGCATGGCGAGACGATTCAGATCCTTATAGGCCTTGGCGGCACTATCCGCTTGAGCCTTTGTCTGAGCCAGCTTGGGAGGATCGAGAATCATGACGTCATATTTATTTGCTTCAATCACGCGCATTTGTTCAAAGATGTCACAGCATGTGGTGGTCACTTTATCCCTGCTGTTTTCTGGAATCGCCTTGGCATCCTGATTGATGTGG
>JAQVVB010000223.1 GCA_028699215.1 Sphaerochaeta sp.
GCCGTTGCAACAAGACCAGCTTCAATCCAATTGAAGGAAAAACCTTACCGATCAAACAGCTTTGCAAAGATGATGCACGTGATATCGTAACGCTTTATCAACACATAGAAGAATTTGCCAAACCGTACCTTGAACACACTGAAGAAAAATTGGTTCAGACAGCCAACAATTACGAAAAAGGTGGTGTGGGTTTTGGCCTCTACATGGACGACAAGCTGATTTGTACCGCCTATAATACAGCAACAACGACAACCGGGGCCATGATCGTAGGGGTGGCAACCCATCCAGATTACCGCAAACAAGGATATGCTTCCCAGGTTGTCACCCGACTCTGTTCATTCAGTTTTGAATCAGGACTTGATTTCCTCTGTCTCTTCTATGACAACCCACAGGCTGGAACCATCTACAAACGAATTGGGTTTGAGACAATCGGGAGATGGAGCATGCTGAAGTTCTAGAAGAAAGAAACACAAACTTCCAAGAGAAGCTGAGCAATTCCCTGTCATCAGACTATCGAAAGTCTGACAGCCATATATTCTTTTGCAGGAAGCTCAATCGTAAAGTCTCCACTAAACGTTCCTCGATTCTCTATCGTCATTTCCCAAGTATCGATGACTTCAACCACAAACTCTGTAGTATCATCAATATGGTACTTCCTAAAGGAAGGTCTAGTGAATCCATAATAAAACACATATTTATCTTGAATTGTCTTATTTTGTGAAGAAAAGGTATCGGGAATACAACACAGTTCGTCCCAATGCATCTGATGGAACCTCAAACCCACTGAAGAAGTCTCTTCCATAATCTTTTTTAGGAACTTGATGCGATCCGGACTTTCTCCATGAAGACATCCGCCATGAGACCACCAAAGAATCCTATCTTTTCTAAAAAAGGTTTCTCCATGCCCTCCATATCCACCGCGACAAGCTGCTTCCCAAAATCTGCGGGTCAGTTCTTTACCACTTAGGTTACCCCAACCATGTTGGATGTTTCCTTCATAACCGATTTCATCAAGCACGATTGGTTTTTTAAACTGGGCCCTCCATTGGTCGACATACTCAGCACATTTATAGGGATCCTGCCGCTGAATGCTGCAATGGGTGATCCAAGGTCTGGAATAATCATAAAATGATCCACAATTATGAATTGAACGCAAGTGCCCATAGGGATCCAATTCACAAATCAACTGCGCATACTGTTCCCAATCACTGATGGATTTTGTTTCCATCAGATCATACTCATTGGCAAGTGACCACCATACATTTCTATATGCACTGAAACGAGCAAGAACGTAGTTCCAATATAGATTATCCTGCTTTTTGGTCATGCTGCTGAACCCCCAACGGTCATAGGGATGCATGACTATCAAATCAGCTTCTATGCCCTGCTTTTGCAACGCTAAAATAGACTTCTCTATGTGTTGGAAATGTTCAACATTGAATCGACTGAAGTCCCAATCGTTTCCTGTAGCGCATCCAGTATATTGGTTGAAATTTTCGCTATTGAGTACAGAACTATCGCAAGGGGTGCCTTCATAGGGATAGGAGCGAGGTTCACTGAGATTGTAGTCATAATGTTTGGGAAGCAAGCAAAACCTGATTTTATTGAAGGCACTCTCTTTCAGTGTCTCCAACGTCTGTTTCTGCAATACTTCATTCTGAAGTTCCCAAACATAACATGTCGTCCCGATTGGAAGATATGGAGTACCATCTTCATAGGCAAAGTGAAAGGTGTTGGCAACTCTCACCGGACCATGATTGCCCATTTCCGCTGAAAGGACCTTGAATGAACTGCAAAAAGAATCTTCTTCATCTCTAAAATGTATGACAAACGAATACTGCTGAGCGAAGGATGGCATAAAACGAACCTTGAAGACTCCCTCTCCATCATAGAAACCTGCTACACGCTTCTGCTCATGAGTGCTTGTAAAAGTCCCTTCAAGAAATTGGTCAGTGAATGGATTTCCTTTGATTTCCGTTTTACAGGAAAATTCAAAAAGACCCCAGCGATTGACTTCCATCGGATAAATCACTGCATACATGGTTGTATCACCTCTCCCTAGTATTCGTTGTTTTTACCTCACAGATAGAAAAAGTCTTCAAACCCATTGGAGGATGACCAGGAATTCGTTGTTCTAGCCTTAAGGAAGGATACCACAGCCTATCTGCATCTACAATCAATAGGTGATTCAGTACCAAGTAAGAAGAAACCAGAAAGTTCATCTCTGGTTTCTTCTTTCGGTTCTCAAGAGCATTCAAGCCCGCTCATTCTTCTTGCCATGCGCTTGCAATTGATCAAATATGACAGCTACTACAATGACCACACCCTTGATCACTGTCTGCCAGAAGGAAGAAACTCCTACCATCACCATACCATCATTCAATATACCGATGACAAATGCTCCAAGAATAGCTCCACTGATCGAACCACGGCCTCCTGCCAAGGAGGTTCCACCCAGTACAGTTGCTGCGATGGCATTCATCTCATAGGTCTCACCAGTAGCCGGATGAGCAGCTACAAGTTCAGAGCTGATGATCAATCCAACCAAAGCTGCACAACCTCCACTGATCATGTAAACCAACATCTTGATTTTCTTCACCTTGATTCCAGATAGACGAGCAGCATCCTCGTTACCTCCTACAGCAAACACATACCGGCCAAAAGGAGTTTTTTTGGAAAGATAGACACCAATGACCACTAAAAGAATCATCAGCCAGACACTAAGGGGAACCCCAAGTATCCTACCAGCCCCTAAAAAGGGAAAACCAGTATTCCCTAATTCAGGTTTACCTTGAAGATTAGGGAAGGTCTTTCCGTTGGACCGCAGCATAGCCGCGCCCCTACAGACATACATCGTTCCTAACGTAGCTATAAAAGGAGCTACATTGAACCGGGTGACCAGCAAACCATTCACCAAGCCTACAAGAACACCAACAACTATTGAAATCAGAATGACCACCAACACATGATAGTAAATGGTAACTCCAAACACATTGAGGATCAAACCCTCATATATCAAGCCCCCGGCTATCATGCCACTTAAGCCGGCAATTGCTCCAACCGAAAGATCAATGCCTCCGGTCAACACGACAAATGTCATTCCAATGGCAATGATTGCATTGATGGCAACATGCTTTGAAATGGTTATCAAATTCTGGGAACTGAGAAAATTGGGACTTAAAATACTAAAAACGACTATGAGCGCAATCAAAGCAATATACGTTCTCAATTGAATGGCTGCATTCCTCAGACCAAGTTGTGTAATTTCAGGTTTTTTCAACATTTTCCCTTCTCCGTTCCTTATGCTAATACTTTGCGTTCAGATCTATTGCTGAAGCATGAACGAGCTTCTCTTCTGTTACTTCATCCCGTGTAAATTCACCCTTGACCCTGCCTTGGGCAAGCACCAGGACCCTATCAGGGATTGCAAGCATTTCCTGCATTTCAGAAGAAACGAAGACAATTCCCAAACCATCTTGAGCCAACTGTTCACAAATGGTGAACACATCATGCTTACTACCAATATCAATTCCCCGAGTGGGTTCATCCATGAGAAGGATTTTCGGTTTGGTGAGCAAGCTCTTCCCGATGATGACCTTCTGTTGGTTACCCCCAGACAAGGAAGTGATCATGGTTGAACAATCGGGAACCTTCACACGAAGGTAACCAATTACCTCATTGACATCCTTCTCTTCCTTTGCATCGTCAATTGCAGTTCTCTTTGTATATTTTTTCAACGAGGAAAGCGTCATGTTCTTACGAACATCAAGATTTGGAAGGATGCCAAGCTTCTTTCTATCCTCAGGGATCAGAACAAAGCCATCTTGAATACGATGGGGAATGGAACAGGAAGACAGTTTCTGTCCTTCAATCAGTATCTCTCCTTCAATACCTTGATGGGCTCCCATCAAACATTCCAACAACTCAGTTCGCCCTGCTCCTCGAAGCCCGTATATCCCAAGGATTTCACCTTTTTTCAATTGAAAAGAGACATCCTTCAGCACAAAACCATCCCCGTGTTCTTTAGGCATCGTAATGTGATTTGCCTCAAGAATCACCTCTCCAGGCAATCTTCCCGTCTCAAATCGTTCAACTTTATTACCACCCGTCATCTTATTGATGATCCATGGAATATCGATATCCTCAACTTTCTGTTCATCAATGAACTTTCCATCACGTAGTATGGTTACGTAATCCCCAATATGAGTTATTTCTTCCAACCGATGAGAGATGTATACAATTGATACACCCTGTTTAGTGAGTTTGTGAATAATGGAAAAAAGTATCTCAACTTCTTCTTCGCTGAGAGCCGAGGTTGGCTCATCCATGATCAGGATTCTTGCCTTTTGCGCAAGAACCTTTGCAATCTCAACCAATTGTTGTTGACCAACGCGTAGGTTTTCAACCAGTGTTGAGGTATCTACATAGAGCCTCAGTTCATCCAAACATTTTTTTGCTTCCGTGAGTTGCTTCTTATGATCAATGGAATGTTTCCCCTTCTTCAACTCTCTGGTCATGAAAATGTTCTCTGCAATATTTAGATTGGGAAACAGATTGAGTTCTTGGTAAATAATTCCAACTCCATGAGCTATAGCCTCGGATGGAGTATGATAATCGACATCTTCTCCATCAATGACGATATTTCCACTTGTTTTCTGCTCGACCCCTGCGATGATCTTCATCATGGTCGATTTCCCTGCACCATTTTCACCAATCAATACATTTACTTTACCTCTGCGGACCTTGAAGGAAGCTTTATCCAAAGCTAC
>JAQVVB010000017.1 GCA_028699215.1 Sphaerochaeta sp.
GTGCTTTGGCTTCTTCCTCAATGGTAAGGTAAGGTTTCTTGGAAAAATGAGCCATGGAGGCTACGATCATGGAAGGGAACACTTCACAGACCGTATTGAATTGCTTGATGATGGCATTGTAATACTTTCTGGCGGAGAGCAACTGCTCCTCAATCTTCTGAAGCTGCTTCTGGAGATCAAGAAACCCTTGGTTGGCTTTCAGATCGGGATAGGCTTCGCTGAGAGCAAACAGACTCTTGAGGGTGGAACCAAAATCTTTGTTCGCTGCATCCTTTTCCTCTGTGGTAGTCGCACTCATTGCCTTGTTTCGGGCTTCTATGACAGCGGTGAGGGTACCCTGTTCATGTTTGGCATATCCTTTGACCGTTTCCACCAAGTTCGGCACCAGATCGTAGCGCTGCTTCAAGTGTGCATCGATGGCAGACTCTGCTTCTTCTCCCTGATTTCGTAACATAACCAGACGATTATAGACTCCAATGAAATAGAACACGAGAATCAACGCAAGGGCAATAATGATCAACAACGCTACCATATCACACTCCTTAATTTAACTAAGGGTAGGATGCAATACATTATAGGCATGGTCAAGAGTTCCATAAAAAAGAACGAAGTACAATCTTGCATTGCTTTCAATTGTACTGTATCTTTATTCGTGTAAAACGCATAAATATTCCATTTATGCACATGACAGGAGAATCCAAACAATGAGGGAAAGACACAACCGGCTTACAGTTGTCAAGGAATTGATAAAAAGCAACAGAATAGACAACCAGGATACGTTGCTGGAGATGCTGAAGACGGAAGGATACAATGTTACGCAGGCTACCCTTTCAAGAGATTTAAAAATGTTGAAGGTCGGGAAAATATCTGACGGTTGGTCAGGATACTACTATGCCCTGCCTGAAAATGATTTGATCAGTGAATCTGAAAAGAGCTATATACAGGATGTACGGAGAGGCATTCTCTCCATCGAGTTTTCGGGGAACTTCGGCGTCATCAAGACAAGACCAGGTCATGCCAACAGTGTAGGGATTGCCCTTGACGTCTTGGCTTTGCCTGAGATTCTTGGAACCTTGGCAGGTGATGACACCATTTTCGTCATCCTCAGAGAGGGAATGAACAAAGAAGATCTTCAAGACAGTTTCAAAACCCGCATTCCTGAAATAGAAGAATAAGACATTATTGCATGTATCAGCCCCTCCCACTACAATGGAGGGGCGTTTTCGTCAGAAGGAGAAACATCATGAAATTTCAGAATCTCGACACATGTACTGCATTTGCTCAGCTCAGCTCGCTCTCTCCCTGTTCGGTAAAAGAAGCGTTGAGTACAGAACGTATTGGTTCTTACACCATACATACCGGAGGAGATCTTACCTATAATTACGCCTCAATGCCTGTTGACAACGAAATCATCCAATCATTGCAACAGCTCAGCATAGAACAGCAACTGATAGAAAAATATACAGAACTGCTCAATGGGGAGATCATGAATCCAGGAGAAAAACGACTGGTCCTTCACCAGCTTACCCGTGGGCAAGTACTTCATGATGTAATCGCTGAGGGAGAAAACAAAGGGGCCTTCTATCAAAGCCAGCTTGCAAGAATCCAGGAGTTTTCCAAGCAGATAAGGGAAGGAAGCATACTCGGATCCACCGGCAAACGCTTCAAGACTGTAGTTCAGATCGGCATTGGAGGCAGCGATTTAGGCCCTAGGGCCCTCTACCTGGCACTCAAAGGCTGGTGTACATCCAAGGACATCGTCCAGCTGGATGCCAAGTTCATCAGCAATGTCGATCCTGACGATGCAGAAGAGGTGATCAGAGGCCTTGATTTTGAAACCACCCTCTTCATCCTTGTCTCAAAAAGCGGCACTACGTTGGAAACCCTCACCAATAGGGACCTCGTCATTGAAGCCATCAAAAAGAGTGGAATCGAAGGAATCGACGCATCCAAACACATGATTGCGGTAACCAGTAAAACCAGTCCTCTTGCGTCTTCCAGTTCAGTCCTTGAAGCATTCTTCATCGACGACTACATTGGAGGTCGATATAGTTCAACCAGTGCTGTCGGTGGAGTGATCCTCTCGCTGGCCTACGGCTATGATATCTTTGACCAGGTACTCCAAGGAGCTCATGAAGTCGATGGCCTTGCTCTTGAAAAAGACATCACCAAAAACGCATCCCTCATGGATGCCTTGATCGGGGTGTACTTGAGAAATGTGCTCAATCTTCCCACCACTGCAATTCTTCCCTACTCCCAGGCGCTCAGCAGATTCCCTGCCCACTTGCAACAATTGGATATGGAAAGCAACGGCAAGCATGTAAACCGTGATGGAGAACTACTTGAGTACGCCACCGGTCCCATCATTTTCGGTGAACCGGGAACCAACGGACAACATTCATTCTATCAATTGCTGCACCAAGGCACCGATACAGTTCCTCTCCAGTTCATTGGTTTCTCCAACTCGCAGTATGGAAAGGACATCCTTGTTGAAGGATCCACCAGCCAAACCAAATTGAACGCCAATCTCGTTGCCCAGATAGTGGCATTTGCACGTGGCAAAGATGATCCAAACACCAACAAGCAATTTGAAGGAAACCGCTACTCTTCCTTGTTGATTGGAAAACAGCTCGATGCCAGAGCACTAGGTGCTCTGCTTGCACACTTCGAAAACAAGGTGATGTTCCAAGGATTTCTCTGGAACCTCAACAGTTTCGACCAAGAAGGCGTCCAATTGGGCAAGGTACTCGCATCAAAGGTCTTGGATGGCTGCCAGGGAGATGAAATCCTCAAGGCTTATGTAGATTTGTTCTAGTTTTTTACGATACGTGGTTACTGATAACCAAATAATGAGGGTGGGATGCTACGGCTCCCACTCTTTTTTTCTCTTGAAAGCCATCAGGTTTCAACAAACCACCAAATCTGTATATAGGGTTCTTTGGGGAATGCTATAGGCCCAGATGAGGCCCTTTCAAATACCATCGAAACCTTTATATGGCAAGGTTGCTGTTTATTATCCGTCGATTCACATTATTTGACATTTTGACAAAAAAAACCCCCTAGGGAAAAGGAGGTTAAACCCTAGAGGGAACAAAAGGAGGTTAGAAAAAATCCGATTTCGTTGCTAACCGACCCAACGGGCGCAGAAGCATGTCGTTCTCTTTCTGGTATGTACGGTACAAACAACTTAAAAAAAAATCAAGCGGTTATACGTTTTTTTTAAAAAAAAGTTATTTGCTTTTAGTTACAATGTCACTAATTAAAAAATATAGCTGTGAGTTTTCTAAAAATTCTTCCAACTTTATGTAAATCATTCACTTCTGCTAGACAGAAACACACTCCCAGAAAACCTTCAAGTAAAAGATATTTGTTTGATCTCTCTTGCCATCCAAAATAAGAGCGACTACCATAAGAGCATGGATAATCAAACAGATCAAAACAAAGTCGTCATCCTTCACGGATTTACCAGAGAACAGATACATACAGTGATGAAAGCCGTCAGAAATGAAATTGAGCATGGAGAAACCATAGCCTTCGCCAAGACAACCGAACATTCACTCAAACGAACACTAGGTGATTTGGTTGGAGACATCTCCCAAGAACATGACTACATGAGAAAACACCCCCCTCAGATAAAGCAGACACCCCAGGAATGAAGAACCGCCGACAAGCGGCGGTTCAGAATCACTTATTCTTCAAATGTTACGTTCTTCATGCTGAACGGTTGGCGAGTATTCTCAAGGACATCCCTCCAAAGAGACCCTTCAAGGTCCACATGGTTACGGGAACTCACAGCCACTTTGATGGGAAGATGAACGAACCTGTTGTTCACCTGCCCAATCAACGCCTGGGTTTTGCCTGACATGGCGGCATGCACTGCATGAGCACCAAGACGAGCGCAATATATTGAATCAAAGGAATCGGCAGGAGCACTGCGGATGATGTAAGAAGGATCAATGTACTTCACATTGGCCTCAATCCCCTCCTGCTTGAAATACTCACTGATCCTCTCCTTAAGAAACACCCCGATGTCATGGTATTTGACATTTCCCGATGCATCGGTTTCACCTGTTGCAGGAACAAGATCCTGACCCGCACCTTCTGAAACCAGTACGACAGCGTGACCACGATCCAGAATTCTACGACGAAGATTTGACAAGAGACCCGCAGGACCATCAAGATCAAACGCATTTTCAGGAATCAAACAGAAATTGACATCACTCTGAGCCAAAGAAGTATTGGCTGCAATGAAACCAGATTCCCTGCCCATGACCTTTACAAGACCGATGCCATGGATGGAGTTCTTTGCCTCAATATGAGCACAACGAACAACAGGAACCGCCATCTGTACGGCCGTATCCACGCCAAATGAACTTTGGATGAAAGAGAGATCATTGTCGATGGTCTTGGGAATACCGATTATGGAAATCTTAAGACCACGCTTCTTGATTTCCTCACTGATGTCGTAAGCACCACGGAGCGTCCCGTCGCCACCAACCGCGACCAATATGTTTATATTCAGCTTTTCCAAGGAATCGACGATTTCTTCAACTTGCTTTCCACCGCCTCGGGCAGATCCCAAGATGGTACCACCTTTCTCCTGGATATCGTCTACGACATCTGGATCAAGAGGAATCAACGGCCAAGGACTGTTCTCCAACAACCCCTGATACCCAAACTGTACACCACTGATCCGCCTCACCCCATACCGATACCAAAAACAACGGACGACTGAACGTATCACATTGTTCAAGCCTGGGCAGATGCCACCACACGTACAGATGGCAGCGTGCACATGAGCAGGATTGAAATAGATTTTTGCACGAGGACCGGCTACTTCAACCGTCTCTTCATGGCGAGGCACAGGATGACCTTTTTCATCGATATCCGTATCGATGCTGAAAAGGATATGATCATCATCGGCAACATAATCGGCCTGACCATCATCATGCTTCGTGCTCATGAGAATCGGAGAGGCAATTTTTGCCTCACCCAAACTAGGAATGGAAAAATCAATTTTATGTATATTCACTGTACACCTCCACTGTCATCACCAGCTTCCAGTAATTCTGCAAGCTGGGTTCGAAACTGCTCATAGGACTGTTGCAGCTGCTGCTTGGCGTCCTGTTCAAACGATGCATACCTCTCGATAAAGCGCACCCCGAACTCGGTAAGCGTCGCCCCATCGCGTGCTGATCCTCCCTTACGACGATCCAACACGGCAACACCGAGACTTTTCTCAAGATTACGAATCATCGAGAAAGCCTTGGAATAGGAAATCCCCAATACAGAAGCCGCTTGTCTGAGAGACTTCTGCACATGGACCTGCTGTAAAAGCCACAGCACTCCTATTCCCATGAATTTATTACCCTCTTCATCTATGAGATATAGCTTCGTTTTTAATTCCATGCTTCTCCTGCCGCTTGATACACCAAATCAACCAATTCAGCAATCTTATCACATTCCACAGAACAATACGCCAGACGCAAGGTGGTATCCTGTATATTGATGCAACCAATCTGATACACATCCAGCAGATAGGTTCTTAGAACCTCTGCACTTCCCTTACAGGCGAAAGACATGAAATACCCACTGTTGAAGGGATAAGGCCTAAGCAACGTGTTTCCACTATGTTTGGAAAGAGCTGAAATGAGGGTACGATACCTTCTCTCCATCTCCAAACGGGCCTTTTCCTTGTCATGGGCATAGTTCTTTCCTTCCTTCATGGCTTTGAGCAGCAGGCTCTGTCCAGGCCGGTCGCAGTTTGAAACAGTACTTCGGATGATGCCCAAGGTCTTCTTGTTCAATGCATCATAATGAGCATCGGTCAATCCCTTCGATCCATATGTCAAGAAACCGATTCTAAACCCCCAGACCATCTCTTCTTTTGTAGCTGCATCGCATTTCACGGCAAAGATATTCTCATGGGCATTGGCAAGGCGAGAGAAAAGACTCTCCCTTTCAGTCTCCTGTTCAAAGAACAATCCAAAATAGGCATCGTCACTGAGGACCATCAGCTTCATGCCCTTTTCAGCCAAATCGATCAGAGCTTCTGCAATTGCAGCCATCTCACTTTGCGAGGGCGTATATCCAGTCGGGTTGTTGGGGAAATTGAGCAAAATACGTGCCTTCTTTCCGGTCACCGAAGCCAGAGCATGCTTCATTCCTGCTACATTGAACCCTCCTTCTTCTGAATAAAGGGGAAAGGTCTTGATCATTACATTGTTCTGATGAGCGAATATCAACTCATAGTTATCCCAAGCAAGATCGGGGATGACGAGAGTATCCCCCTGTTGGGAGAACAACTGGGCGAGACAACTCAACCCATGGGTCAGTCCACCAGTTACGATGGGAAGTGAAAATTTCTTGCCATCAAGTGAAGGATTCTTCTTGTACATCTCCTGCTTCCAAAGCGTCCTCAGCTCCTGATCTCCACCACCTGCTGCATATGCAAACACTTCAGAGGGTTTGAGGGAATTTTCTGCGAACTGATTGTAGATGTCGCTGAGATACATAGGCTGACCATGAGAGGTCGCCATACCGATGGTTGCATTGAATCGAGTGGCTTTCTGTTTGGCTTCAGCACTCTGGGCAACAATACCCTTGGGAAAAAACATCCGGCGTCCGACATCCGAGAGCATTTCGTCAACGATGGTCCCTTTCAGTGTTTCATTCAATTCGATGGCAAGTTCATGCATAAACAATCCTCCACTATAACTATCTATATAAAGGTTTATGAGAATAATGTCACTAAAACTTGATCAAAAAGAGAATTCACCTTGCATTTCTTGCTTATTCTCTCTAGGTTTCTCCTCCAGAAGAAGGTCCATGAACTCCGGTTCCCTGACAACTTGTACTCCCAGCTTGGTTGCCTGGTCCAACTTACTGCCTGCACCACTACCCGCCAACAAATGCGTGGTCTTTCCTGTTATGGAAGAAACAGTACGACCACCCCGTTTCTGGACCTCTTCCATTGCAAGACTACGAGGATTGAAGTGTTCAAAAGACCCGGTTACACACCATACCTGATCGGCAAACACCTGCAAAAGAGTGTTTTCCCCTTTACTCTTTTCTTCAAATTGCAAGCCAACGTTTCTCAGCGCTTCAATACGTCTCAGCATGGCAGGATCATTCAATCCATCGATGAGTAATTGAGCGCTCTTGGGCCCGATCTGCTTAATGGAAACCAACGTATCGATATCTTCCTTGCTGGCAATCTCCAACAACTGATCCATTGATTTGATGCCACTGGTAACCAGCAGCTCTGCTGCTTTCTTACCGAATTCTGAAATGCCCAAAGATACAAGCACCCGAGAAAAACGCTGTTCCTTGCTCTTCTCGACTCCTTCCATGATAGCCTTGATCTTCTTCTCGCCAAAACCAGGCTGGTCGGCAAGCACCTTTGTGTAATCGATGGTGTAGATGTCATCAACATCCTTCAATGCCCCCAAATCGATGAGCACACCGACACTCTCAGGACCAAGAGAAGCGATATCCATCTGATCCTTCCCAACGAAAAACTCCACTCGAGCGCGCACTTGGTCCGGACAGGAAAGATTTGGGCAGAACGTATGGGCTCCCTTCACTTGCAAAGAAGTCCCGCAACAAGGACAAGTGGAAGGCAGTTGATACACCCCTTGCCCCACTTCATTCTTTTCGATGACCCGTTCGACTGCTGGGATGACATCACCACGCTTGGAGATCTCAACCGTATCACCAAGAGATAATTCCAACATATTGATGTAGTCCTGATTGTGCAACGTGATGTTTGAAACCGTAGAGCCACCGACAGAGACTGGTTTCACCCTGGCAACAGGAGTGATCCTTCCCGTCCTCCCTACCTGTACATCAATTTTCTCAACCACGGTCACAGCCTGGGGTGACTCAAATTTATAGGCAATGGCCCACCGTGGATGGTGTTCTGTATAGCCGAGTGATTCACGAACGGAAATCTCATTCACCTTTGCAACCAACCCATCGATTTCGTAGGCAAGAGAAGCACGTTTATCTGTCCGCATCTCTACATAGGAAGCAATTGCATCAAACGAACCGCCAAATCCTTCCAATCCCGCAGCCCTCAGTTTTTCCAGTGCCTCCTTCTCTGTCTTGCAGAAAAGGGCAATGGTGGGATTAGTCCTGAATCCATAAGAAGACAACGTGGAAAGAATGGTCAAATGGTCCTGAAAATGTGAATCGTCGTCCCAGAACCCCTCATAGACAAACATCTGCAGAGGGACCTTTGCCACTTCACTGCTCTTGATTCTTCGGATTGTCCCGGCAGCCAGATTACGTGGATTCGCATAGGGAATATCCATCTTCTTGTTGAGCTTTTCAAATTCCTGCTTAGGAAGATACACTTCTCCACGTACAGCCAAAGTAACATCTTCTGGTAACCTGAGAGGAATGGAAGCAATGGTCTTGATGTTTGAAGTCACATCATTGCCGACCAATCCATTTCCACGGGTAACTGCACGCACCAACAACCCTTTCTCATAATAAAGGACAATGGAAATGCCATCGATTTTCTCTTCTATGACAAACCCAAGCGCCTGCCCTGATTTTGATTCGGTCTTTTGTATCCAAGAAACAACCGCACTGCTGCTATAGGCCTTATCAAGGCTGAGTACCGGAATGGTGTGGGTGACTTCAGGGAAGTCACTGCTCAAGTCCGATCCAATGCGCAACGTTGGAGAATCAGGAAACCGAAACTGTGGGTGTTCATTTTCCAAGTACTGGAGTCGGTCGAACAGTTTGTCGTATTCCAAGTCACTCACCAAGGGATGATTGTCAACATAATAGGCCTTTTGGTACATTCTCAGTAACTCAGAAAGGCTTTGAACCTCAAGAAGAGGGGTATTTTCTCTTTCACTCATGAAATCATTTTACCGTTCCCAATCCTGCATTGCAAGCAGAGCCTTCCCTTTCTCTCATTGCAGATAATGGGACAACATGGTATCTTTCTTAACCAGAGAGGGGACATCAAAACCATGGCAGATAAGAAACCGGCAATCACCAGAGCCAATATGCTTCACGGCATTGTCATCACGTCATCGGTTGATGCCGGGAAGATTGAAGCCATCAATCTTCCACCCTTGGATAGTAATTTCGTACTGGTTTCAACCAGAGACCTTCCAGGGACAAACAGGGTCAAAGTCCTCGACAATGCCATTCCACTGTTGACTTCCTCTCAGATATCCTATGCAAAACAGCCAATCATGGCTCTCTTTGGATTCGACAGCGAATCTGTCCAACTCAAAAGCAAGGAAATTGAGATTTCCTATCAACTCCCTTCGAGTGAGGGAGAAACACCGACTATTTCCTCCAAGTCGGAACAGATCATCTCTGAACCTTTCACCTACCGGTATGGGACGTTGGAAACCGCCATTAATGACAGCCAAATACAGATGATGGAACGCACCTACCGTTTCAAAGGCACCGACTACAACAGCAACAACATTACACGCATCACCGTCGAGATGGATGGTGATAAACTCCATGTCTATGCACCTACCCAGTGGCCTTCCCATGTCCGCGAAACAGTCAGTGAAGTTACCACCTATCCTAAAAAAAAGGTGGTGATCCACCGCCTCCCCTTCTATGCTCCACATGATGAGATGCTTGTCAGTCCTTCGATCCTTTCATCCCTTGCAGCCGTAGCCTGCATAAAAAGCCAGTGCCCGGTGGAAATCCAGTGCCAGGTGGAAAGTTATCGTCCCACCATCTCCATTCATCGCAAGAGCTGGTACTTTCCTGACGGCAGGGTACAAGCTGAAGAAATGAAAGTGACGGTCAATCAGGGCTGTGCACCAATGTTTACAGAAGAGATGGCAAACCAACTCCTTGCAGGGCTGGTGCCCATCTACCCCCTTGCAGCACTTTCAATCGCCATAAGCTTCACCTCAGACAACACGCCTCCTGCACATTTCTTCGGAGATTTGGGATACAGTGACTCCTTGGCCTCGACTGAGAGTCATTACTCGGAACTTGCAAAGCTCACCGGATACAGTCCTTACGCCTGGAGAATGAAATTCGCCTCGGAAAGTCAGTTCCACAATCAGGTGATCAGATGCGAGAAGTATTCCAAACTCAAGGATATCATCAGCGATGTCTGTCAGCGTTCAGACTTCCAACGAAAAAGTGCCGCCTATGCCATGCAGGCTCAAATGAAAGTCAAGCTTTCCACCTTCTTCAACTACAGCAGGGGGACGGCCTTGGCTTGCGGCCCTGGAATCAGCGGCTTCAGTTCTGAATGCAAGAATCTTCCCCAACAATCGATTCAGGTGCAACTCAATCCAAACAACAAAGTGGAATGCAACACTTCGTTCTATACTACTGGCGCCAGTGCTGAAATTTGGAAAAACATCATTGCCGAAGAGTTGGGTGTTGAAAAAA
Source organism: Sphaerochaeta sp. (assembly GCA_028699215.1). Lineage (GTDB taxonomy): Bacteria > Spirochaetota > Spirochaetia > Sphaerochaetales > Sphaerochaetaceae > Sphaerochaeta. The sequence goes on from JAQVVB010000017.1 coordinate 10,393, forward strand.
CCAACATCACTTTCTCCGGCGATGACAAGGAATTGATAGACAGCGGCCCTTCCGTACTCTCTGCAAACAGCGGAAGAATGCCTTTACAGATACAAAAAGCATGCATGCAAATCAAGGAAAAACGCTTTGTACAGCCACTTCCCATCTGTGAAAGCGTCCTCTCCTCAAAACAATCAGGACCTAAAGGTTCACTTTTTATCAGCAACAGCTGGGTGGCGGTCACCTTGGAACTCGAAATAGACGCAATTTCGCTCCTTCCTATGGTCATGAATGTCTGTGCCACCATTTCAACAGCCAGAGCTTTCAATGAACAAGTACTCAAGAGCAAGATCCGTCATACCATCGTCACCACCTTACGTGAAAATGGCGCCCTGCTTTCCAGTCAGAAAGCCTTCAATATCGACATCAAGATCAATACGGAGGGTGACCAAATTTCCTCTTCGATAACCAGCGCATTGAAAGGAGTGGTCACGGCAGCCTATCTCTCGGCCTTGGAACAGGCTTTAGGCACAAACATCCCCCAGATTCCGGTAAGCGGCACGACCATCCTGAATGCAATGAGAGGCAAAGAATGAAAATAGAATGCACGATAGATACAAAAGCCCTCTCACTTTCAGTCAACTCCAATAAACCGCTCTCTCTCATGCTCATGGAAGATGTAGGGAACCGTTCGTTGATGAGTCACTGCAAGGGAGAGGCTTGTGGGAACTGCATCGTCTTGCTCAATGGAGAGGCTGTGCTCAGCTGCATCATCCCAGCATTCAGACTGAAGGATGCGACGATCACCACCTTTGACAGTTATCAGAAAACCCGGCAATGTCGCGATATAGAACGAGCATATGCAAAGACAGGCAATACACCCTGCCCGAATTGCTATGCGTCAAAAACGCTCATCATAGAGTCCATCCTCCAAGGACTCACCAACTCAAGAACAAACAGAATGCCTAATCCCATGACCAACCGTTCCCAACATGAAGACAACGCTTCAGAAATGCTCAACAAGCAGGACATCATCCAGGAACTTTCACTGAACACCTGCCAATGCATGGATATGACGGAGCTTTTGGAAATCGTCGAAATTGCTCTCACCTTCAGGAGGCGTAAACGTGTACGAAGGAATTAGGTCTCCAGTCATCCATACCCCCAAGACACTCTCGGAATTCAATGCCATCGCCCTGCGTTATACCCAAGCACAACTATGGGCAGGGGGAACGTATCTCATGAGCCAGAAAAATTACTACCCCAGTGAAATCAAGGACGGCATCATCGATTTGGGAGGGATTGACGAACTGAAGAAAATCACCAGGAACGACCGATTCGTGGAAATCGGTTCCATGGTGACGGCTTCTCAACTTCTCTACGCCGGCAAGCTCGTACTTCCCGACATCCTCCAACAAACCCTTCAGACCCTGGCATCGCAAATAGTGAGACACCAGATAACCATCGGGGGGTCGCTTTGCATCCCCGATGTCCGTCTCGCTCTCTCAACCACCCTAGCCATTCTCGATGCCACTGCTGAGATCAAACACTATCAGAATGGAAAAGTCTCCAGCCATTGGATCCAGATTTCCAAACTCTATGATAAAGATGGAAATCTTCTGCTGAATGCAGAAAAAGCGCTCATGACACGCATACGCATCGGTCTTGATTTTGGTGATTTCCAGCGTTTCTTCACGGTAGAAGACCCTATCAGAAATACTGATGAATGTGTTATATTTGCTTTTCAGGCAAAACGAACACAGAACACACTCAGCAAAGCACAGTTCTGCATCAATTTTCCCAGCAAGGCTTTCCATATGAGCAAGGACTTGGAGTCCAAACTCACCGGACAGACTCTTCCAATCCATCCGGAAAAAGTCAATTCGATTTCTTATGAACTGGTTGCTGAACTTACCAAGCAACACAGCAACATTACCGATCTGCAGCTCGAAAGAGGACGGAGAATCTTTGAATCCACTCTGCATGCTTTGAATGCACAAGAACTGCAATCCTAAATTTCCTTGGAGTTTTCATGACAGATATTGAAACGAACGATACACCAGCTCTCTTTGTCCACTTGCATAACCATACTGATTTCTCCCTGCTCGATGGGGCGGCCCCCATCCAAAGATATATGGCGAAGGCCAAAGAGATGGGAATGACCAGCCTTGCCATAACCGATCATGGAAACATGTTCGGGGCTTTGCGCTTCTACAGTGCAGCAAAAGATGCCGGCATCAACCCCATTCTTGGATGTGAGTTCTACTGCAACCCTCCCAGCCATACAGAAAGGCCGGCAGCAGGAGGCAAAAAAACCCATCAGTACCACCTGATCCTGCTTGCCATGAATGAAACGGGATACCACAACCTGATGGAACTGAATTCCATCGCCTATACCGAAGGGTTCTACTTCAAACCACGAATTGATGATGAACTGCTCAAGAAACACAATGAAGGCCTGATTTGCCTTTCAGCCTGTCTCGGTGGGGAAATCCTTCAAAACCTGTTGCATGACCAATATGAAGAAGCCAAGCAAAGGGCCCTCTGGTTCGCTTCAGTTTTCACTGACGGCCGTTATTATCTTGAGCTTCAGGACCATAACCTTCCCGAACAGAAAAAGACCAATCCACTCTTGAAGAAAATCAGCGATGAGACCGGGATTCCCTTGGTGTGCACCAATGACATCCACTACATAGAACAGAGCGATGCCAATGCCCAGGACCTACTGCTCTGCATTGGCACCAACTCCAAGAAAAACGACCCGAACAGAATGAAGTTCCCCAACTCGGAATTCTATATGAAAACACCGCAACAAATGGCACAACTCTTCTCTTGGTGCCCTGAAGCGGTGGCGAATACTGAGAAAATCGCCTCCATGTGTGATTTGGAAATCCATTTTCCCGGCCCCTTGCTACCTGAATTCAAAGTCCCTGCCCAATTCGCCAACACCGCCGATTACCTCCGTTACATCTCCAACCAAGGACTTGCAAAACGCTATCCTGAGGTTACCGATGCATTGCAACAGCGACTCGATTATGAGCTGGACATCATCATCAAAATGAAATTTGAAGGGTATTTCCTCATCGTCATGGACTACATCCAGTGGGCCAAGAACCATGACATTCCCGTAGGACCAGGACGTGGATCAGGTGCAGGTTCCCTTGTTGCGTATTCCATTGAGATCACCGATGTCGATCCCATCAAGTTCAACCTTCTTTTCGAACGATTCCTCAATCCTGAACGTGTCAGCATGCCTGACTTTGACATTGACTTCTGTTTTGAAAGAAGACAGGAAGTCATCACCTATGTAACCGAGCACTATGGTACGGAACGAGTGGCTCAGATCGCCACCTTTGGAACATTAAAGGCAAAGGCTGTCGTAAAGGACGTTGCACGTGTATTGGATATACCCTTCGACGAATCGAACAACATCTGCAAACTGATTCCTGACGACCCGAAGATGAACCTGACCAAGGCTTTTGAACAGAGCAAGGAACTGGTGGAACTTGAAAGCCGGGGTGGTGTGTATGCAGAGCTCTTCGATGCAGCAAGAAGACTGGAAGGATTGAACCGTCATACCTCAACCCATGCAGCGGGAGTTGTCATCGGACAAGAAGAATTGATCAAGTACGTCCCGCTCTATCGTGATGCCAAGACCGGTGCGATCTCCACCCAGTACACGATGGATGTCATCGAAAACTGCGGTCTGGTCAAGATGGACTTTCTGGGGCTCAAGACCCTTACCCTCATCAAGCATGCAGAAGATCTCATCCGCAAGAAGATCCCCAACTTCTCTGCAGAGCACATCGATGAAGAGGATCCCAAGACCTTTGCCATGCTTTGCCGGGGAGAAAGTACTGCGGTATTCCAGTTTGAAAGTTCTGGAATGCAGAACATCCTTCGTGAAGCCCATCCAAACGATATCGAAGACCTTGTTGCACTCAACGCACTCTATCGACCGGGTCCGATGGCCTATATCCCTCAGTTCGTAAGTTGCAAACTAGGGAAGCAGCCTATAACCTATGCGAATCCAGAACTGGAAGATGAACTGAAGACGACGTATGGAGTCATCGTCTACCAGGAACAGGTCATGAAAGTGGCCCAGATCATAGCCGGCTACTCACTCGGTGGAGCAGACATTCTCAGACGTATCATGGGTAAGAAAAAAGTCGCAGCCCTTGAAAAAGAGAAGGTGAAGTTCATTGCCGGGGCCGTTGCCTTGGGAAGGACCGAAAAGCATGCAGCGGAAATCTTTGAGATGCTTGAACCGTTTGCAGGCTATGGGTTCAACAAATCCCATGCCGTGGCCTATTCGGTGGTTGCGTATCAAACAGCCTTTTTGAAAGCAAACTACCCGGCAGAGTTCTGGGCAGCCAACTTGACCAATGAAATGAACAGTCCCGACAAGTTCTCGGAATACCTGCAGGTCACCAAAGACCAAGGCATCGAGATCATGCCTCCTTCAATCAACTATTCGGACAAGCATTTCTCTGTCGTCGACGGAAAAATCGTCTATGGCCTGGCAGGCATCAAGAATGTGGGAGAAGCAGTTGTCGAACTCTTTGTAAAGGAACGGGAAAAGGGAGGTCCTTTCAAGGACTTCATGGATTTCCTGAATCGAATTGAACCAAAAGCCACCAATTCCAAACTCTTGGAATCCTTGATCAAGGCAGGTGCTTTTGATGCAATGGGAGTCAATCGTCCAACCCTTCTCAAAAATGTGAGTGATGCACTCACCTATGTACAAAAACGCAGGGAAGCCACTGCCTTCGGCCAAATATCTCTCTTTGATGAAGAGACGGAAGCCCAGATGGATACCTTCACCATGCAGATGGAAGAAGACTGGGAGTTGAATGAAAAGCTGGAAACAGAAAAAGAATTGTTGGGTTTCTACATCTCGGGTCATCCCATGGACGCCTTCAAACAGGCGATCAAGGAACGAGTGACGGTCAACTCAGCAAAAAAAGAACAACTTCCGTTTGGAAAAACCACCAACATCATCGCCATGGTCACTTCAATCAGACCCTTCACCACCAAAAAGGGAAGCATCATGGGATTTTTGCAGCTGACCGATTTGAACTCGACGTTCGATGCAACCCTATTCCCCAAGCTCTTTGAACAGTTCAAGGACATACTTCATGTCGATGGAATCTATGGATTTACCGGAAAGTTCGACAACTCCAGAGGGTCTGACAAGATTTCATACATCATTGACCAGATTTTCCCTGATCCAAACGAACTGGCTCCACTGGCCGTCTCCCATTGTCACATTGAACTGGAAAAATCTTTCTGCAAGCCCGAACAAATCACCAGCATCAGGGACGCCTGTCTCAGCTGGGGAGGAAACTGCAACCTCGAATTGCTGATCAAAGAGGGAGAGGATTCCCAGAAATGGGCCATTTCCTGCGGTAAAGAGTTTTCTGTACGGTTCTGTGAGGATTTCATCAAAGAAATCAAAGAAAACTCGGCAGTGCAAAACATATGGTTCGACTAAAATCAAAAAGTTGTTTATCTTGAATATGGAGGATCCTTATGGACCAAAGCTATTATACTGGAAACCTTGTTGCCATCCCACCAACTTCGAATGTATTGATGACGATAGCAAACATTCTGGCAACCATTCTCTCCCTATATTCTCTACTGATCTGGCTGAGAATTGTTCTTACCTGGATCAAGGTACCTGGGCAGAATGCTGAAAACCCCTTGGCCCGTTATCTTGGTAAGGTGGTAGATCCCTATCTCAGTTGGTTCAGAGGCATCTCTTCCTTGAGAAGAAGCAGGATCGACCTCACCCCATTGGTTGCTTTGGCGGTACTCTCAGTCGTCCAGAGCATACTTCGCTTGTTCGGAGCATATGGGAAACTGACCGTGGGCATGGTCTTTGCCCTGGTGCTTCAGACGCTTTGGTCGTACCTGATCAGCCCCATCCTTTGGTTCCTCATCATCCTGTTGGTGATCAGATTGGTATTTTGCTATAAACGCAGCCCTAACACCATCGGTTACATCAAGATGCTCGACACCATGATCGGAGGAGTCATGAATTGGGTACAAGGAATTTTTTACAAGAATCGTGCCATCAATGACAGGCAATTGGTCACTACGAGCGTAATCTTCTTTGTCGTCCTCTATTTTGCTTCCTCTTCGCTCCTCAGATTCCTAGTTGCTGCATTCACTAAACTCACTTTCTAGGCATGCAATATCTACGAGGGTTGAAAACCAGCATCTCCTCTTTGAGCGGAGTGGGTCCGTCTGCACAAAAAGCATATACGGAACTGGGCATCACCACTTTTTCCGAATTGTTGCTGCTTTCTCCTAGAGCATGGGAAGACCGCAGCAAAATCCGTCCCTTAGGCGGCATACAAGACAATGAAACGGCCAATACGTTGGTGGAAGTCCTCTCGCACACCTACTTCGGCATGAGAAATGCGAAGAAACGGACCTTGAAGATCATCGTCAGGGATGTTTCAGGTGAGGGAGACGGAAGACTGTCATTGCTGTGTTTTGGAAGGAATTTCCTGGAAAAGACCATTAGGATTGGACACATCTACTACCTCTATGGCTCGGTCAACCGCCATATGGGAGAGCTGCAATGTTCACAATTCGAACTGGTGCCTGCCACTGAAGATGGAGATTTCCCCGCTTCTTTTGGAAAAATCCTCCCTATTTATCCTCTTCGAGGTTCTTTGAGCCAGCGTCTGATCCGCTTGAATGTTTCAAAGGTCTTGTCCTCAGTCGATTGTTTCGAGGAGGAACTTCCCGCTTCCTTCCGTGACCGTTACCACCTGATGGAAATGGATGAGGCAATCAGAATCTGGCATTTTCCGTCCTCAATGGAACAGCACGAACAAGCAAGGACAACGCTTGCTTTTGCTGAACTCTTCTATCTCCAGCTTGTGTCGAGAAGAAGAAAAGGGTTTGGCCAACGGAATCTGATACAAAGTCCTGTTGTTTCGACCAAGTTGGAACTGAGATTCATCGAAATGCTCCCCTTTTCTCTGACAATCGACCAGATCACTGTTCTTAAGGAAATTCGTTCCGATCTGGATGGTGACATTCCCATGAACAGGTTGCTCCAAGGTGATGTGGGAAGCGGCAAGACCTTGGTTGCTTGGATAAGCGCCTTGCATGTCCTCTCCCAAGGAGCTCAAGTCGCCTTCATGGCCCCAACCGAGTTGCTTGCCCGGCAACATGCCGAATCGGGTGCAAAACTACTCGCTCCTCTTGGAATACGAATGGCCTTTCTCACTGGATCGATAAAAAACAAGGAACGGAAACTCCTATTGAAGGCTATTGCAGAAGGAGAAGTAGACATCGTCATCGGGACCCATGCCCTCTTCTCCAAAGAAGTGGTATTCAAGAACCTGAGGTATGTCATCATCGATGAACAGCACCGATTCGGGGTGGAACAACGCCTGGCGCTCATGGAAAAGGCCACCGTCCCCGACTTGTTGCTGATGACAGCCACCCCGATTCCCAGGACCCTCTCCCTCACGGTATTCGGCAACCTCAACGTCTCCACGATCAAAGTGATGCCACCTGGAAGAAAACCTGTAATAACTCATTTGGTCAATGAAAACAACCGCAAGCGGATGTATCAAGCAGTCGGAGTGGAATTCAGTCGTGGGCATCAGGCTTATTTCGTATACCCTAGAATCGATGACAGCGGGGAAAGTGAACTCAGAGATGTGAACAACATGTTCGAATTCCTCAAGCAGGAGTATCCTGGCATCAGCTCAGCTCTTATCCACAGCAAACTGGATGAAGAAGAAAAGATGACCATCCTCAATCGATACCGGCTGGGGGAGTTGATGTATTTGGTATCCACCAGTGTGGTGGAAGTTGGAATCGACATCCCCAATGCAACATGCATGGTCATCGAACATGCCGATCGATTCGGCTTGTCTGCGTTACATCAGCTCAGAGGTCGCGTCGGCAGAAGCGAACTGCAGTCCTATAGTTTTCTCGTCTTCTCTGAACAGTTGAGCGACGATGCAAAGCAACGGCTCCGGGTCATGAAAGAATCAAACGATGGTTTCTACATTGCTGAACAGGATTTACTTATCCGTGGACCGGGAGAATTGACAGGAACAAAACAGTCGGGGTTCTTGCGACTGCACTACGCTTCCTTGACCGAGGACCTAAAACTCATAGAACTGGCCAGGAAAGAAGCCGATAGGATTCTGGAGACCGACCCAGGTCTCATCACTGAAGAAAACAGTCTTATCAGAGAGGTGTTGTCCAAAGCTCCCCCTTTTGATGACGAGACATCAGAGGTAAGCTGAACCAACTTGCATAGAAGGTCGGCTTTACGTATCATCACATGCAAGAGGTATGAAAAATGCGCGTAACCGGTGGAAAATACAGGGGAAGGACAGTTGCCTGCCCTCCTGGAATCATTAGACCTGCCATGGACATGATGAGGGAATCCCTCTTCTCCATTCTCGGAAACCTGGAAGGACTTTCCTGGCTTGACCTGTTCACCGGTAGTGGTTGCGTAGGCATCGAGGCAGCATCAAGAGGGGCTAGCC
>JAQVVB010000224.1 GCA_028699215.1 Sphaerochaeta sp.
ACACTTCCCATATTGAAGAGATTACAGACTCCTATCTTGTTGCAGAGCGTTTGCTTGAGGAAGGATATGTGAAGGTCAAGGCGAACCTTCCTATAGTTCTAACGGTAGTCAAGGAAATTGCCATACCTCGCCTTCCTACGTTGAAAGGGAAAAAAAGGGCGATGAAGATGGAAATCCCTCTCTGGGGAGCCAAGGAACTGGCATGCGATCCAAACAATCTTGGTTTGCAAGGTTCTCCCACCCGCGTGGTGAGGATTGAGAGTCCAAAACTTACACGTACCTGCACGGTAGTGAGGGCGACCGATGAAGCTTCTACCCATGAAGCCGTCGACCAGTTGTTGCAGTTTCTTGCCGATAAAAATCTGCTTCCCAGGAGGAAGGACCAATGAAAGATGTATGGACGCTCAGTGAACAGCATGCAGGGAAACTCAAGGAGGTTTCCTATGAATTGCTTGCAAGAGGAAGAGCTTTAGCTGATACCCTTGCAAGTAATCTTTGTGCAATCGTACTAGGAAACAACATGTGTGAGCAGGAGCTGCAAACTTTGATTCATCATGGTGCAGATATTGTCTATTACGTCCAAGCTCCCTGCTTGGAAGAGATGGTTTGTGAAACACATGCAAATGTGTTGGAAGCTTTGATCAAAAGGTACGCCCCTCATATCGTGCTTAGTGCAGCTACAACGATGGGCAGAAGTGTTTTACCGTATGTGGCGGTGAAAGTGCATACCGGACTGACTGCTGACTGTACTGATTTGGCCATAGAAGAGGAGACGGAGAACCTTCTCCAGACCAGACCTGCCATTGGTGGAAATATTCTGGCCACCATCAAGACTCCACACCATAGACCCCAAATGGCGACGGTACGTCCTAAATCCTTCAGAAAGCTACAAATAGATACTGCTAGAACGGGAACGATAGTGAACGTGGAATGGAATCCTGCTTGGTACGATGGTAGGGTGCAGGTCTTGGGGATTCGGGAAGAGAGTGATGTCGATGGTGCCCTGGAAGAAGCTGATATTGTGATCAGCGGAGGGAGAGGGCTGAAGAAGCGTGATAATTTCCACCTTATCGAAACGTTGGCACACAGTATGGGTGCTCAGGTGGGAGCCTCACGCGATGCAGTGGATCGTGGATGGAAAAGCTATCCTCACCAGGTAGGGCTTTCAGGGAAAACCATTTCCCCAAAATTGTATATGGGAATTGGTATTTCTGGTGCGGTGCAACATCTGGCGGGAATAAAGACATCAGAGTGTATTGTTGCAATAAACAGCGATGAACATGCAAATCTCATCCAGGTAGCTGATTTTGCTGTGGTGGGAGATTTATTTGCCATCGTACCTGAACTGTTGAGACGACTTGCTGAAATGGATGGTGAATGATGAAATACAACAAGATAACCAGTGAGATACTTGCAGAATTGGTCGCAATTGCCGGTCCCAATAACGTACTTTCTGATTGTGATCGGATGGAACATTACAGCCATGATGAGACTTCTGTTGAAGAATACGGTCATATGCCTGAAGCGGTGGTAACTGCAGAATCAACTGAACAGATTGCTGCAATCATGAAACTTGCATCTAGAAACCTCATCCCGGTCACTCCAAGAGGGGCGGGATCAGGACTCTCTGGTGGTGCAATTCCTCTCTATGGGGGCATTGTCCTGTCGGTTGAGAAGATGAACAAGGTTTTGGAAATCGATGAGAAGAATCTTACCGTTACAGCAGAAGCAGGAATCATCACCAATGAGTTGAACGAGCAGCTTGTTTCTCAAGGCCTCTTTTTCGCTGGGTACCCCATGAGTCTTGAAACGTGTTTTTTGGGAGGAAACATCGCTGAGAATGCAGGGGGTGGAAAGGCGGTAAAGTACGGGGTGACCGGAAGGTATGTCTTGGGTTTGGAAGTGGTGACTCCTCAGGGCCAAATCCTTTCCCTGGGGGGAAAGGTCACCAAGGATGTGAGTGGGTATGACTTGAAGCAGCTGTATATCGGTTCTGAAGGTACGCTGGGAATCATAACCAAGGCCACCATCCGGTTGCTCGGGCTTCCCAAGGCAAAATCAGATTTACTGGTTCCTTTCAAGACTGCCCAGGAAGCCATCGATGTGGTTCCCCTCATCATGAAGGCGGGAATCATCCCCACCAGTATTGAATTCATGGATAGGACTTCCATCGAAATGTCCTGCAGTTATTTGAATGAGACGTTGCCTTTGGAAGGTGTGGGAGCCATGTTGCTGCTTGAGTTGGATGGGAATAATGAGAATCAAGTGGAGCAGGATATGATCTCGGTCGGCGATCTCTGTGAGGCGAACGGAGCGATGGAGGTCTATATTGCCGAGGATAAGAACACACAGGAGCGTATTTGGTCGGTTAGAAGGAACATTGCCGAGGCTCTGAAAGTGTATAGCCCTGTGCAGAGCCTTGAAGATGTTGTGGTTCCCATCAATTCGATCGCTCTGGTCCTTCCTGAACTTACACGACTATCAGAAAAGTACGGGGTGACCATACCTTGCTATGGACATGCGGGGGATGGAAACCTTCATGCTACTGTTGTCAAGGATCCAGAGACTTCCCAAGAGAGGTGGCATGAAATAGAAGAACAGCTTCTCAGTGAGCTCTATGCGTTTATCGTAGGTGAACTGGGTGGAAAGATCAGCGGAGAACATGGTATTGGGTTGAAACGCAAGAAGTATTTGAGTGAGCTTATGTCTGCTGATGAGTATGCTCTGTCCTGCTCCTTGAAGAAAGCCTTTGATCCTCTTATGATCATGAATCCGGGGAAAATTCTAGTAGAGGAAATCTGAGATGGGCAAAACAATGATCGAGGGAAAAACCAAGGCGGAACGGACTAAAAGCTTGATATTCGAGAGTGCCCTTACACTTTTTAAGCGTAAGGGTTTTGAACAGACCACCATTGAAGAGATCACTTCCAATGCTGGGTTGGCGAAGGGGAGTTTTTATACCTATTTTTCAACCAAGAGTGACATCATTGTGGAAGAGTTTTGGGCTATTGATTCGTACTACCGTAGTATTGCTCCCCGTCTTGTACAGTTACCAACCGCTTCTGAAAAACTGATGAAGTTTACTGAGTACCAGATGCTCTACGTTCGGGATACCATAGGGTATGAGACGTTGAAGGTGCTGTATGCCAATCAGGTGCTCAAAGAAGGGTCTGACAAGGTCATTGTTGATAAACATCGTTTTTGGCATACGTATATTGTAGAAATCATTGAAGAGGGCCAGCTGTCGAAGGAGTTTATGAATACCCTTGATGCTCAACAGCTGGCAACTTATTTCAATAGGGCGATACGAGGCCTTCTCTTGGACTGGAACATACGTTCCGGTTCATTCGACTTGGTAGAGGAGGCTTTGCAATATTGCAAGGTCTTACTGTTGGGTTCTTTGAAGAACTAGATCCTAAGCGTGCTCAATACTCGGCAGTTCGATGGTCGTTATGAGTCTTTCTGCATCAGAAACTTTTATCAACAGACTTCCTTGGGCCGGAAAGTCAAGAAGTAATCGGTAATCATGGGTTTCTGTATGGAAGTGAGCTTCAAGATTTTTCTCTTTGATTTTCTTGTTGTATCCATATTCCAAGGGGTAGCTGAGGTTGCGCATTTGTGGATGGGCAATGAACAGATAGTAGTCATCTCCAACTTTCCTACACCAATAATCAAGAGTCTGTGGGGATTGCAGAATAGGATGCACTACAGAGATTTCCGTAGATTCATAGGATTGAAGTCGTGCAAGCAGCCGTGCATATTCACTATGCTTGATCTTTCCCGGTTCCTTGGGCCATTGCTTGAAGATGATGGGGGCTCCTTGTTCTTTCAATCTTGCTAGCTGCACCAATGAAGAGAGGACCATCCATTCTGAGTCACAGAGCAATGCTTCAAACCGTTGCGTTCGGTAGATGAGAATGTTCTTATCATACTTAAGTTCTTCAAGCCATTTTCCCGAGAACCAGAGAGGTCTGTATGCAGACAAAGTCTCTTGCATATGGACCTCCTGCAACTCCCAATAGAAGTTGCTGCTTGGTTTTTTCATTTCTTCTGGAAGTTCATCACGCATCCATTGGTCCTCGAGAGGAAAGTAGACTGCGAGGCTAGAATAGGTTTTTCCTTCCTTTTGTTTATTGCTAGAATACCCAGGAAGTTCCGACTGAGAGAGAGAAGGAGTCAGCTGCATTCCAGCTAAACACATCTCCAGCCTCCCCACTAGTTACCGATCCATATCCCAAGACCGAAAAACCTTCGAACACATTCCAGGAGAAGCCTATGGTGCTTTTACTGGACAGGTCTAAAGGAGAGAGTATCGACTGGAAGCTCAATGCCAGAGAAGGGGAGATCGCATAATTTAGCTCAGGGTATAGCAAAAGTGCACAGTTCTTATTATCCAAAGCCGAAGCAAGATCCCAATCTCCGAAGGGGCGTAACAAGAACTCCAGCCTGAGGGTCATGGACCTGTCGTTTTCAAGCTGAACATACTGGAACAGACCTGCACTTGCCAACCATGAAGTAAGGGTCGATTGTGCAATATCTCCGGTTACAGGAATGGTGAGGGAACTGGAAAGATACCAATCAGGGCCGAAAGAACCTTGGAAGCTTACATAAGGTTTATGTACCCTTGATCCGCTTTCCCTCTTCGTAGCATAGCCTCCCTCAACCTTGATATCCTGAATCGTTCCATAAAAACGCCCACCAAAGGTCATATCAGTAGGGTCTGTAGTATCTGAGGGCATCATTACTGCTTCAGCAAAGGAGAA
>JAQVVB010000225.1 GCA_028699215.1 Sphaerochaeta sp.
GGAAGCTACAACAGAATCGTTGTCTTCATAGGGAACAAGCAGGTCGATCGCACGCAAGACGCAGCGATAATCCTCTTCGCTTGAAAACAACTTGGAGACATAGCTGGGATTTGTGGTACATCCGATTGCGCCACTGGCAATAGCTTGCTTGGCTTGTTCAAGAGTCGGATTGTTTATCCAGAATCTTGTGGGAGTCTGTTCTTTTACGTTATGAAAATATGTGTTTTCACTCATCGTTGTTTCCTCTCTTTATCCAAAGATCATATTGGGAAGCCACAAGGATATTTGTGGGATATACGTCAGAACCACCAAAGCACATAAAAGTGATGCAAGATACGGAAGGACCGCCTTGAACACCCTACCGACGGGAAGATTCACAATCGGACTGAGCATATATACGCTCATCCCGACCGGGGGTGTTATCATACCGATCATCAGATTGAAGACCATCACCAACCCAAAATGAACAGGATCCACACCTGAAGCTACCAAAGGTGGAAGCAGAATGGGAGTCAGAATCATGATTGCTGCAGTCGATTCAAGAAACATGCCGGCGATGAGAAGTATGATGTTTGCCAAAATCAGCAGAACGACCGGATTGTCAGAAATGCCCAGCATCATTGCCGAGGCTTGCTGGGGCAGCTGTTCTACAGTGAGGACCCATGCGAAAATAGCGGCTGACGAGACAACAAACAAGACAGAAGCAGTTGATTGAAGCGTTTCCTTACACGTCTTGATAAAAGAGGCAAAGGTCAGTTCCCTGTAGATCAGGCTGAGAATAATGGCATATGCAACAGCTATGGCAGCTACTTCAGTAGGAGAGAAATACCCAGAAAGCATACCCACCATCATGATCAACGGCATCAACATGGAAGGAAGACCCCGTTTGATGATGGTCACCAGTTCCTTCTTTGCAATTTTTCCCTCGACACCCCGAGGATAATTATACTTGCGGGCAAAAAATCCTACTTGCAGCATCAAAGCAGCTGCTATCACCAGGGCAGGTAAAATGCCGGCGATAAGCAACCTCATGGAAGAAGTCTCTGCTGCTGCACCATAGATGATGAGAGGAATGCTGGGAGGGAATATAGGTCCGATAACAGCAGAAGCTGCAGTGACTGCAGCAGATGATTCCCGAGGGTAGTTCTGCTTGTCCATCGCCTCGATCTCAATATTCCCCAGTCCTCCCACATCGGCGAGAGCAGCTCCTGAGATTCCTGAGAAAATCAAGGAAGCTACGATATTCACCTGAGCAAGACCGCCTTTCATACGCCCCACCAGAAGTTTTGCGAACTCAAACAAGCGTTCGGTGATTCCTGAACTATTCATCAACTGGGCAGCCATGATGAAGAGAGGGACGGCCAACAAAGGGAAAGAGTTGAGAGAGGCGACCATCCTTTGAATCAGCTGGCTGATGGGAATATTGTTGAATAACAGATAGATGGCTGAGGGAATCCCCATGCTCACACCAATCGGCAGACCGGTCATGATGAAAAGCAGGAAGAGACCTACGACAAGACTTCCGCTCATAGATTTTCCTCCTTCTTAGTAAAGACCATCCAAGTGTTATATATCGACCCAACCACCATGAAAACCATTCCCATGATGATCGGTATATAGAAAACAATATTGGGCATGCCTATAGCGGGAGTCTTCACATTCCAGTTCCGCTCCATGATGGTGGTGATCGCCACCAGGACAAATACTCCAAAAGCACCACAGAAAATCTGGATTATCCCATCAAAATATTTTTTCACCTTACCCTTGAGATGCATCAATAAGATATCAACGGTAATATGTTTGCTTTCAAAGGTGAGTGTGGGAATCATCAGAAATACCAATGAGACCAAAGAAAATCGAGCAAGTTCCTCAAGTTTGATGGATCCGGCATGAAACAGATTGCGCATGACGATTTGGATGAAAACGGAAGCAAACAACAGCAAGAGGAATACTATGGCACTTCCCCGATAGATTTCAGTCACCTTTTTCAGGATTTTATTCATACGTTCATTCCTTATCTAAACAGGTAAGGTGATGCGGCCGGCTGTCGGCCGCATCCTCTAGGCAGATAGATTATTTGATTGCGTTGATCATGTCGTAATACTTGCCCCAAGCAGCACCAAAACGCTGGTCGACGACTTTGTTTACGGAAGATCGGAACTCATCAACCTTAAGCCCGTCAGCAGCAGTGATGACCGTCATTCCTTTGTCCTTGAGTGTCTGGATATCCTTTTCCTCACTGTTTAGAACATAATTTGAAGCCCAATCACGTGTCTCTCGAGCAACTTCATTGAAAATCTTCTTATGTTCTTCAGAAAGAGCCTGATATACTTTCTCATTGATGACGACAGGCTCACTACCCATGATGTGATCGGTCAACATTGCATATTTCTGTACTTCATAGATGTTGCTGGTAACCAACGTGCTCACAGGATTTTCCTGTCCGTCAGCAACACCTGTGGAAAGTGCAACAGGTACTTCAGCCCAGTCGATGGGTACTGCTACCGCACCCATTCCTTCTACTGCAGCAAGATAGATGGGAGAAGGAATTGCACGGATTTTTTTACCTGAAAGATCTTTGGGAGAGTACACAGGGAAGTTTGCGGTCAACTCACGGGTTCCAAAGTAGAATGAATAGAGAATGCGTACACCTCGGGTGTCGATGAGTTTCTGGTTCAGTTCCTTCAAAGCAGGAGAGGTTTCAGGATCGGTTGCTTTGAGCAGGTGATCGACATTGCGATAGAGATAGGGGGTGTCGAAAAGTCCCAGATCGGTAAGCAAGGGCTGCAACCCTCCGTAGGTGTTGTGATGCATTGCGATGCTT
This sequence comes from Sphaerochaeta sp., assembly GCA_028699215.1. Lineage (GTDB taxonomy): Bacteria > Spirochaetota > Spirochaetia > Sphaerochaetales > Sphaerochaetaceae > Sphaerochaeta. The sequence goes on from JAQVVB010000225.1 coordinate 2,825, forward strand.
CCCATGGAAACTGCTTCAGCCATTTCAGTGATAGAACCCAATTGTGAAGCCGGATACACTTCAATCTTGATAGCACCACCGGTTTTTTCTGCAATCTTGTCAGCAAAATACTGTGCCTGCAGGCCATTGGGGCTTCCTGCCGGATTCATGTGGGCATAGCGCAAGGACAAAGGTTTTGCTGATGTGGGGCCGACTGCTTCAGCCTGTCCAGCAGCAAACAAAGAGGCCGCCAATACTACGAGTAACAATACTACGGTAATCCTTTTTTTCATGTTCGTTTTCTCCTTTTGTTATCGCAATCGAACCTGATGTTTCAGCTTCGAGAGTTTCCTTTTCACGTACGTTTTTTCTCTTTCACTTTTTGGGCTGCACTCATGATGTCTTCAATCGACATCCCATATGCATCAAGCAACTCTTCAGGAAATCCTGATTCACCATAACAGTCCTGTAGGCCAAGTCGTATCAAGGTAGCAGGTGAACCTTCAGCAATGACTTCGGCGATGGCACTTCCCAACCCATTGATGATCGTATGATCTTCAATGGTGACGGCACAACGGCAAGAAGCCAGTACGTCATGAATACCTTCAACATCCAAAGGTTTGACCGTTGCAACCTCCACAACCGTTGTTTCAATACCTTTTTCATGAAGCCTTTTAGCTGCCTCAAGCACCCGATTGACGATAAACCCATTACAGAACAAAGCCACATCATTTCCATAGGAGTGCAGGATACGTATCTTTCCCAAAGGAAATTCCGTTCCATCGGGAAAAACCTTGTCCTCACGTCCACTCCCGATCCGGATATAGACAGGTCCATCGACATCTACGGTTGCAAGCATCGCTTGATACACCTGATTCCCGTCTGCCGGGCAAACGATGGTAAAGTTTGGCATGGTTCGCAAGATTCCTACATCTTCAATGAACTGATGCGAAACCCCTTCTCTGTTTCCCCCATGCAATCCCCCATTTGCACCTACGAAACGCACTTTCAGATTTGGATAAGACACAAATGTCCTCATCTGTTCACAAGCACGCATGGTCAAGAATCCTGCATAGGTACATATATAAGGAAGGAGACCGGAAGATGCGAGACCGGCACAGACACCCACTCCATTTTGTTCGGCAATCCCAAGTTCCACGACCCGTTCAGGCCATTTTTCAAGAAAGGGTTCTCCCTTAACGACTTTCAACGAATCAGTGGAGACAAAAACCACATCACTCCGCTCTTCTGCCAATTTCAACAAGGCATCCCGAAATCCAACTCTGGTGCTGTCGACACTACTCATCACTGCCTCCCAACTCTTTCATCGCAATTGCATACTCACTGTCTGTATACACGCGTTTATGCCAGGAGTTCTCTCCAATCATGAAGGACACCCCGTTGCCTTTGATCGTCTTGCAGATGATGGCCGACGGTTTATCTGTAACTGCATGAGCCTTTTCCACCGCCTGCAGAATCGCTTCCATATCATGTCCATCAATGGTTTGTGTATGCCAACCGAAGGCCGCCCACTTTTCCTCAATGGGATAGGGACCGGATATCTCACCAACGGTACCACCGCTTTGATAGTTGTTGTTGTCTATGAAAACGGTGAGGTTGGCAACTTTTTGGTGGCTTGCAGCCATAGCTGCTTCCCAGATAAGGCCTTCTCCTAATTCTCCATCTCCAGTGACAACGTATACCTGATAGTCTTTATGAAGGATTCTTGATGCAATTGCCATGCCCAAGCCCACCGACACCCCGTTTCCCAGTGAACCGGTGGTTGCATCCAATCCTTTTGTCTTGGGAGCATACGGATGTCCTTGTAAATGGGAGTCCATATAACGAAGGGTCATCAATTCTTCAACAGGAAAATATCCGCGTCGAGCAAGGGCTGCATACAAAACGGGACACGAATGCCCTTTAGAGAGTACAAATCGGTCACGGTCTTCC
>JAQVVB010000018.1:0-1786 GCA_028699215.1 Sphaerochaeta sp.
TGGAAGAGATGAAGATGATGGCAACCGAGCAAGGGTATGACCTTACTAAAGTGTTTATGGTTCCACAAAAAGAACGATAAATCCAGCATACAGTGAATGTATTTGTGGCCACAGGGGATTGCCTTCTGTGGCCTCTTACATCATTGGTCTTGAAGCGATTTTTTTCTGGCATGGTTTCAGAGTGAAGGGAAGCAATGAAAAAGGGGGCCTGTCAAGTAAAGACATCGACCCCCTGGTTCTCATGAATAATCGCTTAACCGACTTTGCTTTTTCTGTTGTCCTGGGCAATGCCGCTCATCAACACTTTCAAACCCTGTTTCTCAAAAATTTCATATGCCATTGCCAGCTCTTTTTCAGTAGGTTCTTCTACATTTTTCAACGTATAGTTGAGGTTCAGCTGTTCCCACTTGTATTGACCCATGCTGTGGTAAGGCAGCAGTTCGACCAGCTGTATGCAGGTGAACTTTGTAAGATATGCAGCCAAGGTTTCCAGTTTCGTTTTATCAAGTGTCCAGCCAGGGACCAGAACATGGCGCAACCAAACGGGTTTTCCAATCTGCTCACAATATTCCAAGGTGGACAAGGTGTTCTCATTGCCCATACCGGTCAGGCTGAAACACATCTGGTTGTCCAGACTCTTGATATCGAGAAGCAGAAGATCAGCTTCATCGATGACTGGTTTTGAGAGCGCCAAGGGAACACTTCCAGCAGTATCCAATGCTGTATGCAGATGCTCAGCCTTACATCTCTTGATGATGTCCAAAGCAAAGTCCGGCTGCTTCAGCGGTTCGCCTCCACTGATGGTGACGCCTCCTTTTTTTATGAAGGAGCGGTAGGAGAGGATCTCCTCAACAACCGTTTTTGAATCGGTTGTTGATTTTCCTTGCATGCTCCAGGTATCGGGATTGTGGCAATACCGGCAACGCAATGAGCAGCCCTGGAGGAAGAGGACATATCTTACTCCAGGCCCATCGAGGGTTCCAAAGGTTTCCACTGAGTGAATCGATCCTTGTACGCTGTTCATGGCTTCCTCCTAAAGGTGGTCATGGAATGTTCTGTGAATGACATCCAGTTGCTGTTCTTTGGTCAGTTTGATGAAGTTGACTGCATACCCACTGACGCGGATAGTCAACTGCGGATACTTTTCAGGATGTTCCATTGCATCGAGCAAGGTGCTTTTCTCCATCACGTTGACGTTGATATGATGCCCCTCTTCATGGAAATAGCCATCCAATAGCGTAACCAGATTGTTTATCTGCATGCTTCTGTCCTTGCCTAGGGTTGCAGGAATGATGGAGAACGTATAGGAGATCCCATCCTTGGCATACGAATAGGGGAGTTTGGCAACACTTTTCATGCTTGCCACGCAGCCCAAGGTGTCACGTCCATGCATGGGGTTGGCTCCTGGTGCAAAAGGTTCACCTTTCTTTCTTCCATCGGGAGTGGAACCGGTTTTCTTTCCGTACACGACATTACTGGTGATGGTCAGAACCGAAAGAGTGGGAATGCTCTTTCTGTACGTGTGATGATTCCTCATCTTTTCCATGAAATCCTTCACCAAGTTCACTGCGATGGAGTCGACCCTGTCGTCGTTGTTGCCATATTTGGGGAAGTCGCCTTCAATGATAAAGTCGACGGCCAAGTGGTTTTCATCATAGATCGGCTTTACCTTTGCATATTTGATGGCAGAAAGACTGTCTGCGACGACACTCAAGCCTGCAATTCCTCCAGCCATGGTTCGTACTATCTCTTCATCATGCAATGCCATTTCTATGCGTTCATAGCT
>JAQVVB010000018.1:1886-18762 GCA_028699215.1 Sphaerochaeta sp.
CCTTTGCCAAGTTGACCCTTGCTCCGAAAAATTGCATCTGTTTGCCGATTTTCATTGCAGATACGCAACAGGCAATACCATAGTCATCGCCATAGTCACAACGCATGAGATCATCATTCTCATATTGAATCGAAGATGTTTCAATCGATAGGTTCGCACAGAAGCGTTTGAAATTCTCGGGAAGGCTTTCACTCCACAATACGGTAAGATTCGGTTCAGGAGCTGGACCTAGATTGGTCAAGCTGTGCAAAAAACGGTAACTCATCTTGGTTACCATATGTCTGCCATCATGACACATTCCTCCCAAGGTTTCCGTCACCCAGGTTGGATCTCCACTGAAGAGTTCGTCGTAGGAAGGAGTCCTTAAAAATCTGACGATTCGCAGCTTCATGATGAAGTGGTCGACAAATTCCTGTATCTGACTTTCCGTATATGTTCCAGCTTTCAAGTCGGCTTCGCTGTATATATCCAAGAAGGTGGAGACTCGTCCCAGACTCATTGCGGCTCCGTTCTGCTCCTTGATGGCAGCAAGATATCCAAAATAGAGCCATTGAATGGCTTGTTTGGTGTCTTTTGCAGGTTTTGCGATATCGATGCCGTACGATAAGGCCATCTGATGCAGCTCTTCAAGCGATCTGATCTGTTCGCTGAGTTCTTCCCGGTGACGGATGGTGTCGCTGTCCATGACATCAAAAACGCTATGGTCCTTTGCATACTTTTTCTGAGCAATGAGGTAATCGGTACCATACAAGGGAACGCGGCGATAATCTCCTATGATTCTGCCTCTTCCATAGGCATCGGGAAGGCCTGTGATGATGCCTGAGTGTCTCGCCTTTTTCATGTCATCCGTATACGCGTCGAAGACACCATCGTTATGGGTCTTTCGATAGTCGAAGACCTTTCCAATTTCTTCAGGAAGGGTTTTTCCATAGGCTTTCAGCTCAGTATAGACCAGACGAATGCCCCCAAAAGGCATGATGGCTCGCTTCAAAGGTTCATCGGTCTGCAGACCCACTATCTCTTCAAGGTCTTGGTCGATGTAACCGTTCTTGTGGCTGGTGATGGTGGAAATGGTTTTTTCGTCGATGTCATACATTCCCCCTCGTTCCCGCTCGATGGCAAGAGAGGCAGAGAGTTTCTCCCAAAGGGTTTTTGTCTTGTCGGTTGGGATCGTGAGAAAGGTCTCATCACCATCATAGGGGGTATAGTGTTCCACAATGAAATTGCGTGTATCGATTTCAAATTTCTCCTGTTGGTTCAGTTCGTCTGTAGCGTTCATTTGTTACCTCTGCTATAGTGTTTACAGAGCATGTATCAATACTCTGGATGACTTAGGTGTACCATGAAGACCTTTTTTGTTCTGTGATTCAAATCACAAGAAGAACATCGTATGATATGAGCTGAAGAGAGGAACACTGGATGGATCACTTACCTGCTTGTGACGGTTGCTCCAACGACCATTGCATTCGAAACGTACCGTTGTTTGCCACTCTGGATAGAGAGGCCATTCATGCATTGACTTCACAGATGACTCATAGAACCTATAAAAAGGGTGAAATCCTTGTGCGTGAAGGGGATCCGGCCTTGGGGTTTACCGTGCTGAGAGAGGGAAGTGCCAAGGCGTATAAAACTACCTTCGATGGCAGAGAGCAGATATTGTATATTTTTCCCCAGAACGATTATTTTGGTGCACGATTCCTTTTTACCGAGGAGAAGGTACCTTACTCAGTAGAAGCCTTGGAGGAAACCAAGGTCTGTATTCTTTCAAAGGCCCAGTTTGCTCATTTACTTGCTGAGTATAGTTCTGTTGCATTACAGATCATTGAAGCAATGGCAAATCGGATGAGTCGTTTGGAGACTGCGATGCAAAGTATGGGAGGGAGAAATGCAGAACTGAGAATTGCATCCCTCCTCTTGGAGTTCAAAGACACCTATGGGCAAGAGAAAGATGGATATGTTGAGATAAACCTCCCCCTCAGTAGGGAAGGTTTGGCCAACTATCTTGGAATTGCCAGAGAGACACTCAGCCGGAAACTTACGCAACTAGAGGAGGAAAAAGTGATTGAGAACATCGGGAGCAAGACAATCAGACTTCTTGATGTGAAACGATTGACCGAGCTTTCCGTTGTTTTTGATTGAATACACAGAATCTAAGCATATCTAAATAAGTGTCTAAAATTAATGAGAAACATCTCAAAATAATTACCCGTATCGATTATTTAATAATCAAATCGATATATTAAGTTTATAATTATTGTTTTAATAATCCAAATAGATTGATATAAAAAGAAAATTCACAAAAATGTACGTACAGCGGCTTTTTTTTCTTGCGCATTCATACTCCTTGCGATACGCTTCAAGTAGGACATAACACATGGAGGTACTATATGGCAAACGTTCAATCTATCTTGGATCAGAAGGGAAGCACTGTGTATAGCATTCGCCCCGAAGACGTACTTTCACATGCCTTGTTGAAGCTTACCGAGCATAAAATCGGCGCTCTTCTGGTTTTGGATGAACAAGGAACAATTAAGGGTATCCTGTCAGAACGCGACATTATTCGGCATTTTTCAAAAAAATTGGAACACTTGAATACTGCGTCAATACCTGTCAGTGAGGTGATGACCACCGGTGTTACCTATGTAAAACCACATCAGAGCCTGGAAGACTGTCTTCAGCTCATGACGGCTGGACGTTTCAGGCACTTGCCTGTCATGGACGGAGATAAGATTGTAGGGATGATTTCCATCGGAGATGTTGTAAAGTCAGCACTTGATGAACGTGATTTCCAAATTGGGGAGCTTGAACACTACATCACCAATGCATATTGATGGGAATCCGTACCCCCTATAGTGTACACCCATAACCACCGTATTGGTTTTATGTACATACCATATGATGCGTTTCCTGTTGGGGGCGCATTTTTTGCAGTAGTAAAGGAGTCTCTATGGATGAGAAAAAGACACAGAAGCTTAAGGAAATCATCGAACAGCTGCATGCAGGAGTACCTGTAGAACAGGTGAAAAAACAATTTCTTGAACATTTTGGTACGGTTGCAGCCGAAGACCTGGCAGCAGCAGAAAAAACCTTGATGGAGGGAGGAATGCAAGTTGAACAGGTACAGAAACTCTGTGATGTTCACGCTTCCGTTTTTGAAGGAAACCTCGATGAGATTCATCAGGAAAAACAGTTGGATACCATTTTTGGACACCCAATGTTCGTGTTCATTAAAGAGAATGAGGGGTTGTCGGCATTTTTGGAGAATCAGTTCCAAATGGCAGTGAAGGAATATGAAGCAAATCCAACCCAAGAAACCCAAAAAAATCTATTGCAGGCAATACATGATCTTACCAAGCTTGATCGCCACTACCTAAGAAAAGAAAATCTCTTGTTTCCCTATCTTGAGAAAGCTGGAATAACGGCACCTCCTAAGGTGATGTGGGGGGTGGATGATGAAATCCGTGATCTCTGGAAGCAAGTGCTTGCTGAATTGCCACAACAAGGGAAGGCTATTCTTCCTGTACTTCATGAGCTGTTGGAGAAAGTGAAGAGCATGATCACCAAGGAAAACTCCATACTTCGTCCTATGCTTTTAAACAATCTGGATGAACAAGCTTGGTTGACCGTAGCAAGAGACAGTGCTGATATCGGCTACTGCTTCAATGGAGGCATTGAGGGAGCCTCTCCTTCAGACGCTCAGACGTGGTATCGTTGGAATGTGAGTATGAGCGGTAATGAAGAGCTGTTGCAAAGTAATAGGGATGAAGTGGTCTTGCCGAGTGGAAAGTTCACCCTGACTGAACTGACCTCGTTATTGAACTCCCTCCCCTGTGACATTACATTCGTCGGGAAAGATGACAAGGTCAGGTATTTTTCTGAAGGAAAAGAGAGGGTGTTTCCACGGACACGGACCATCATTGGAAGGGATGTAGCACATTGCCATCCTCCCAAAAGTCTTCATGTCGTTCAGAAGCTGGTGGAAGATTTCAAAGCAGGAACCAAGGATGAAGAAACGTTCTGGATTCAGAGAGGATCCCTTTTCATTCTGATCCGTTACTATGCAGTACGAGATGCTCAGGGTGAATATCTTGGGGTTGCTGAAGTGACTGAAGAAATTTCAAAGCTTCGAAGCCTAACAGGTGATAAGACGCTTTCAAGTTAGGATGCTCAAGAGAGTTCAATCTTTGTTTGGTCCTTCTTGCTGTTGCTTTTTCAGATTTTCAATGAATGCAATATACGCATAAATCTGAGCTTGAATTTCGCTGTTTTTCAATTCTCCTCTTCCTGCCCAGTCTTGACCTTCATAGATGGTCAAATGGTGGAGTTCTCCCTCAAAATCGGCGATGTTCATATTGGTGAGCGTATAGCGGGTTTCCAAAAACGCAAGTGTGGTGTCATAGGCGTCTTGAAAAATTCTTTCTTCAGTCGTAAGTTCCTGAGAGGTTTCATTGTCTTGCATGTGTACTACATTCCTATGCTGAACGGACAGCTAATTTTTTAAAAAGTCTGACCAGCTGTTTTGCAACTTCCTGGTTCTGTAAGGATTCGATATCCCTAAGGGCTCTCATCCGATACGATTCTGCAATAGAATCAGCTTTTTGTACACCACCCAAGGCAATCACCTGCGAAACACCTTTCTTGACTGAAGATGCATTCATCATCGTTTTCTTGCTGGTAAGCAACATCTTGAGTTCCTTCACTGCTTCTTGTTGCTCACTTTCCAAGGCTAAAAGCAACGGAAGGGTAGGAATGCCGCATTTGAGGTCGTTTCCCGTAAGCTTTCCCAGCTTTTTATCACTTCCTATGTAGTCCAGGATGTCATCTTGGATTTGGAACGCCATTCCCATGGCATATCCGATTCTATGACAAACCATCTTCTCGACGGGAGAGAGGTTTGCCGTAGAGGCTCCTGCATAACAACTGAGGGCAAACAAAGAGGCCGTCTTGCCTCCAATTCGCTTGAAATATGTCTGTTTGCTTATGAAATAGTCACCTTGACCAGCGTCTTGTTCCAATTCGCTTTCGCATAAACGACTGAGGGCATTGGAAACCACCGCGCTTTCTATTTGTTTTTCTTTTCCACTGATCAATGAGAGTGCTTTTGCGAGCAGGTAGTCTCCAGCAAGCACGGCTTGTTTGGCACCCACTTGCGCAAAAATGGTGGCCATCCCCCGACGTTTCTTTGCTGTATCGATGATGTCATCATGTACCAGGGAGGCAAGGTGTATCATTTCCATGACACTTGCGACTCGTATAGCCTCCTCACGAGGGAACTCTTTGCCCAGTTTGGCGCAAAGCAATACCAAAGCCGGCCGCAACATCTTGCCGCCGGACTGAACGTGAGAGAGAAGAATTGGGCGGATAAATCCGTGGGAGCTTTCGACTGCCTCACGGATAGTATCACCTACAAGTTTCAGTTCTTGTTTCAGAATAGGCTCGTCTTGCCAGAAATCTTGCATATGGATTATTTGACATCCATGGTTCTGGAAAGCTTTTTGGCCATTTGCTTTTTTGTGAATTCAGGTTCACCCATGAAGAAATAGGTTTTCTTTGCAAAAGGAGTCTTGTTCCAGATTTTCTTAAGATACGGCATGACCCAATAATCCAACCCAAATGCTCGTCCGGCTCCACCCAACATGACGATTGAAACCGCCATATACCAGAGGATTTCCTTGCCCGCTAGAGCTCCAATAAGGAACATGATGGAAAGACCCATGGAAACCACAGCTGCAGGAAAGGTGAAAAGACCTCCAATGAAACACAGCCCGATTCCTACTTCAGCGAGTACGATCATTATTTGGAAGAGATAGGGAGCTTGAGAAACAAACGTCTCGTTGATCCATGTGTACAGTGCAAGCGGTTGAGAAAGCAAAGGAGGAGCAAATTGTTTTACGGCCTCAACTACTCCGTCTCCAGAAGCCACAACTGCTTGGCTTGCTGAAGCTACAGCTTCAACTACAGGTTCTGCCCATGATTCAGAAGCAGAAGCGACAGCGTCGGTTGCACCCCCGGCTGCGGGAGCTCCCCAATATACCTTGGAACCTGTCGTGTCGGACAACCAGCCTGAGGAAATCTTGCCGATACCCTCGATCAACCACATGACACCAAGGTACATACGTAAAAAGGTCGTCCAATAGGAGGGAACCCGGTATGCAGCCATGCCTCCAATCAAGGAGCGTTTCTGTTTGATTTCAAGGATCTCATGTTTGAAATACGTCCAGGCCCCATTTATTCCACACACCCCAAACTGGTAGTACATGTTCACTAGGTGTTTGATGGCCATGGCAAAAAAGCCGGACATGGAAATTCCTGCCGTATGGGAAACAGCATATTTACCGCCGATAGAGACCATAAAGCCATGGAAATTGGATTTGAACGGCTTGGGAGGGGTACACTTTTTACCGAGCTCGGTCTTTATGGAGTAAGTGACACCATCAGCAGCTGTTTTGGCAGTTTGCTCAGCAGCCTCAACAATTTGGGGAACCGCACGGTTGTTTTCCAAAAACCACATGCCGTCGCCCACAAGATACACATTTTCATAGTCAGGAGACTTCATGAACTCATCGACCTGTTTTCTCCCGATTTTTCCATCAGTAAGTGGGAGGTTTTCGCAGAAAGCGGTTCCTCTGACTCCACACGTCCAAACTAAGGTCTTGGTCTTGATGGTGGAACCTTGCTTGGTGGTAAAGCCCTCTCCATCGACATTGACGATCAAGGAGTTGAGAAGGATTTCCACTCCTTTCTTCTCCATGTATTTGATTGCTTTGTTTCGGGGCCCATCAGGAAGCATGTTCAGAATACTGCCTAAAGCCTCTGCATTGATGAGCCTTACTTCATCATGGTTCACCCCGTTCTCCTTGCAAAGGATGGGAAGCCATTCAATGAGTTCGCCTACCAATTCAACACCGGTAAAACCACCACCTGCTACAACGAACGTGAGCAATTGCTTTCTTTTCTCAAGGTCACTTTCTCGGGAAGCTTCCTTCACCATTTTTTCAACATGGCAACGGATCTTAATTGCATCATCAAGACTCCAGAGGTAGAAAGCGTGTTCTTTGACACCAGGAATGTTGAAGTCGGCAGCCTGTGCTCCTGTTCCAATGATCAGTTGGTCATAGGCATAAGAGGAGCGTTCTCCTGTGAGAACCTGCTTGGAGAAGTCGATATTTGTAATCTCATCCTGAACAACGTTGACCATCTTTCCTGCGAAAATACGGTCGAACGAAATCTTAACTGATGTTTCCTCGACTCTATGGCCTGCGACTTCATGCAGTTCTGTCATCAAAATGTGGTGTGCGTTTCGGTCAATCAGCGTGATTTCAACTTGGTCCTGCATTTTGCGAAAGGCTTTGTGAAGTTTTTTTGCGGCATGTACACCAGCATATCCTCCACCTAGTACCACAATGTGTTTTTTACCCATGTTTTCTTTCCTCATTGAATCTGATTTTTTCATGGCTTTTCAAAATAAAACGTGTAAAAGCTGATGAAATCGATCAGGCTGAAGTTCGGTTCATCATGTCGTTTCTTCATGTTCCTAATCGCATGTGCAGTGTGCGGTATATACGTACGTTCTGACAGAAATCCAGTCTAGCATAAAACTAGGAATTAGAGCAATTCCTTTATTTTTTATCGAATTAATTCTCGCATATTTTCTACAGTTTGTAACGATATAAACCCTCGATAGTAGGAAAAAAAACCTATAATAATCATACAAATGTATAAAAAACATACAACTGTCTAGCTCTATCAGCATAGGAAAAATAGTGAATAAATTTTTATAAATATTTAATTATATACGTAGAAGGAATTAATAATGAATATTTGACTCTGTTGATAGTAGTTCTTAAATAAAGATAAAAGAATATTGAAAAGAAGTCTCAAATCAGTATATGATTATATGCATATCAATACAAATTGCCTATATATGAGGAGTTTTCCGCATGATGAAGAAAAAGAATACTGCGATTATCGTTTTACTCGGCATTCTTTCTGCACTGTTTTTTATCGGTTGTTCCAAAGAAGAAACCAAGACAGAAGAAGCTGTCGTTCCTGCTTCTCAAGTCGTTGAGTCCAAAGTGACTTCTTCCACTGCTGGTTATGAAGATGGCATCTATTTTGCCATGGATGAGGCCTTCGCCTCTTCTGGCTGGAAGGAAACAGTTACCATAACGGTAAGCGGTGGAAAAATCACCGATGTAGATTGGAATGGTGTCAATATCGCAGCTGGCGTTGACAAGAAAACGTATGACCAAGCTGGAAAATACAACATGGTCAAATTTGGAAAAGCACAGGCAGAGTGGTACCAACAAGCACAAAAGGCTGAAGCGTACCTGGTAGCCAACCAAGACCCGACTTCCATTTCTTATACAGATAGTGAAGGTCATACTGATGACATCGCTGGAGTCTCTGTCCATGTGAACTCCTTCTTTGACCTTGCAGCGAAGGCACTTGCCTCGGGTCCTGTGGGCCGTGGTCAATATGCTGATGGTGCTTATTTTGCAATCGATGAATCCTTTGGTTCTTCGGGATGGAAAGAGTATGTTTCTGTGACCGTGCTCAATGGCCGTATCGCATCTGTCAGTTGGAGTGGAGTAAACAAGACCGGCGACGATAAGAAGGTCTTTGATATGGCTGGCAACTACAATATGGTGAAATTCGGCAAAGCCCAGGCAGAATGGTATCAGCAGGCACAAAAAGCTGAGGAATTCCTGATTGCCAAGCAAGATCTCAATGCCATCACCTATTCGGATGATCAAGGTCATACCGATGATATCGCTGGGGTGTCCATTCATGTCAATTCTTTCTATGCGCTGGTTGAGAAAGCTCTAGCTGCAGGTCCCGTTTCTCTCGGATCTTTTGCCGACGGTGGGTATTATGCTTCAGAAGATGCTTTTGGTTCATCAGGTTGGAAGGGGTTTGTTTCTCTCTTTGTGAAGAACGGAAACCTCGTCAGCGTCAACTGGAGTGGAGTCAATGAAGCTGGAGACGATAAAAAGCAATTTGCTGCAGATGGAAAGTATGGCATGGTCAAAGCCAGTGCTTTGGGAAAAGAGTGGCATGAACAGGCATCTGCTGTAGAGACGTATTTGCTCTCTACTCAAGATCCCAAAAAGATTTCCTACAAGGATGAGTCAGGCCACACTGATGATATCGCAGGTGCATCCATACATGTAATGGATTTCTACTCCTTGGTTGAAAAGGCTCTTGCTTCAGGTCTGAAGAAGTAAGCGTATCTTCTGTCGATTGGTCTTGAAGAGCTCTTATAAGCTTTTCAAGACTTTTTTTTTGAAGTGTGGTATTTTTTAGTATGGCATATAAAGATTTACAGGATTTTATCCAAAAATTGGAAGCATGTGGAGAACTCAAGCGCGTCAGCAGAGAAGTCGACCCGTATCTTGAAATCACTGAAATCACTGATCGAGTCAGTAAAGCCGATGGTCCGGCTGTGCTGTTTGAGCATGTGAAGGGCAGCGAGTATCCGGTTCTCATGAATGCTATGGGATCGTATAAACGCATGGCCATGGCCCTCGGAGTGGACTCCTTGGAAACGAAAAAAAAAGAGATCGAGGAACTTATCACCTGGGCCTTCTCCCAAGCGAAAAGTATCGATATACCCTCGATCATTCCCAAGCTCTCCCTGTTTCGTGCCTTTTTCCCAAAAAGAGTGAAGCGAGCCGCCTGTCAGGAAATCGTTGAAAAAGAAGTGGATCTCTACAAGCTCCCCGTTCTAACTTGTTGGCCGCAAGACGGCGGTCCTTTCTTTACGCTTCCTCTGGTCTTTACCAAAGACCCTGAAACCGGTGTTTCTAATGTAGGTATGTATCGTATGCAGGTGTTTGACAAACAGACGACGGGCATGCATTGGCATATCCATAAAGATGGTTCTCATTTCTATCAGAAATATAAGAGTAGGGGAGAAAGAATGCCTGTTGCTGTCTCGTTAGGTGGTGATCCTGCAATAACCTATGCAGCTACCGCTCCCTTACCTGAGGGCATCTATGAGATGCTTTTTGCCGGTTTTCTACGAGGCAAACCTGTTGAGATGGTCAATTGTCTGACTGTTCCCTTACAGGTTCCCAGTGACAGCGAATTTGTCTTGGAGGGGTATGTGGATCCTTCTGAGCCTCTTCGAACTGAAGGTCCTTTTGGTGATCATACAGGCTACTACTCCCTCCAGGGAGAGTATCCTGTTTTCCATGTAACCTGCATGACTCGAAAACAAAAACCCGTATATCCGGCAACAATCGTGGGAAAACCTCCAATGGAGGATTGCTATATGGCAAAAGCCACCGAACGTCTTTTTCTTCCACTTTTGCAATTGGTGATTCCTGAAATTCTTGATCTTGAACTTCCTCTGTCTGGAGTGTTTCACAACTGTGCCATTGTATCGATAAGAAAACGGTATCCTGGGCAGGTCCAGAAGGTGATGCATGCCCTTTGGGGTATGGGGCAGATGATGTATACCAAGATGATCATCGTATTGGATGCTGAAGTTGATGTTCACGACTTGCAGACTGTCATGTGGAAAGTATTCAACAATATCGATGGGAGAAGAGACATCATCCTGAGTGATGGCCCGCTTGATGCTCTTGACCATGCGTCACCACAAGCATTGTTTGGTACCCGAGTTGGCATCGATGCAACTAAAAAGACTCCTTCTGACGGTCATATGCGGCCTTGGCCTGATGATATCGTCATGGATTCAGAGGTGGTGAAGCGTGTGGATGAGCTTTGGAGCGAGCTTGGTTTATGAAAGCAGATTTCTTCAAACCCGTGAAGATCGCTCAAGCTGTCATGATACAACACACGCTGTTTTCCCTTCCCTTTGCTGCAGCTGCGTTGGTACTTGAAAGTAAGGGAGTGCTTCCCTATGAGAAGATGCTTTGGATTTTTTTGGCGATTTTTGGAGGAAGAAATGCAGCCAATGCGCTCAATCGTCTGATTGACCATGCGTTGGATGCAAAAAACCCCAGGACCCAGAAAAGAGATCTTCCATCAGGAAGGCTCAAGCGTTGGGATTTAATGGTTTTCACATCTCTCTGCCTTATCCTGCTGGTGTTTTCCACATTCATGCTCAATACGCTCTGTCTTTTTTTGTTGCCGCTTGCTCTGATAATGATTTTTTCTTATTCCTATACCAAACGATTCACCTATCTTTGCCACTATATATTGGGTTTGACGGTAGCGATTGCCCCGATGGGAACCTTGCTTGCTCTCAATGGGGCGTTCAAAGTGAGCTTTTTTGTCATCTCTTCGGCTGTTGCACTCTGGGTTGCCGGGTTTGACATCATATACGCCACGCAGGATATCCAATTTGACAGGAATGAAGGATTATACTCCATTCCTGCACGTTTTGGCGCAAAAAAGGCACTGTTCGTTGCATCTGTTTCCCACTTGCTTTCCTTTCTCTTGTTGTTGCTTTGGGGATATCTGTACTCAGTCGGCATCATCTACTACATAGGGTGTATTGTTGTTGGAGTGTTGTTGATATGTGAGAGTGCTTTGGTGGCACCTGAGAAACTGAAGCATGTCACCACAGCTTCTTACCATATCAATGAGATTGTCAGTGTGTTGTTTTTCGTATTCGTTGTTCTGGAGGTCTATCTTACATGAAACAGATTATTGTTGCGATGACGGGAGCTACAGGTGCTCTATATACTTTGAGATTGCTGGATCGCTTGCTTGCCCAAGAGCAGGTCTGTGTTCATTTCATTGCATCCCCTTGGGCCCAGCGGGTTGTACAGGAAGAAACAGGGACTGAGCTTGATTGTCATCTGTCTCGGTATGATCGGGCAAGGTTCATCAGGTACGACCACTCTGATTTGGCCTCGTCGCTTTCAAGTGGATCGTTTTGTATCGATGCCATGGTAATCATTCCTTGTACTATGGGGACCTTGGGTGCAATCGCATCTGGATTGAGTTCCAATCTGATAGAGCGGGCATCTGCAGTAACGATGAAGGAACGGAGGCCGCTGATTCTTGTTGCACGAGAAACTCCTTTGAGCACCATTGCTTTGCAACAGATGCTCAATCTCAGCCAGGCAGGTGCCATGATCCTTCCTCCCATGCCTGCTTTTTATGGTCATCCAACCAGTGTGGAAAATTTGGTCGATACGACAGTCGATCGAGTGCTCGATGAACTGTATCTTGGCGATGAGAATACAAAACGATGGGGGAGTGTATGATCAAAAATAAAAAAGCGGTGTTATGCTTGTTGGTTTCTTTATCAATGCTCTCTTCATTGTTTTCCTCTCCAACGAGTGAACAGGCGCCAATGAAAATAGGAATCATGCCTGATGCCGATTCTCTTCCTTTCCTTCTGGCACAAGAAAGATCCTTATTCACAGAAGCTGGTCTTGCTGTGGAATTGGTACCGTTTCAGAGTCCCGTTGAACGTGATGCAGCATTTCAGGCTGGAAGACTCGATGGGTTTGTAGGTGATACGTTAGGTGCCTTGTTTCTTGAACAAGCAGGATTTGACATTTCTGTGACTTCCATCACCAATGGACGCTACGGTTTGGTTGCCTCCCCTGCAAAGAACATCAAATCGATCAAGGACCTTGGGGGAAAAGAGATTGCGGTAAGCAGCAATACCATCATCGAGTACCTGGCATCCTCATTGGTATTATCAGCGGGAGTTGAGAGAGAAGCTTTCAAGACGATTGCGATTCCAAAGATCCCTGTACGGTTGGAAATGGTGCTCTCTTCCCAAATCTCTGCTGCATGTCTTCCAGAGCCTTTCTACACACTGGCTTTGAATAAGGGAGCAATCGATTTAGGTAATAGCACTTCCTTGGATGACGCCCCAGGGCTCATGATCTTTTCTGCCAAGTTTGTTGAAAATCACAAGGATGCTCTCCTTTCTTTTTATCAAGCGTATTGGGAAGCTGCCCAAATGATCAATGCTGATTCTGATGCGTACAGAGATTTTCTTGTTGCATCCACAGGTTTTCCAGAGGCAATACGGGATGTCTATCAGTTTGTCGAGTATACCAAGCCTTCAGTTCCTACGGAAGATCAGGTGTCCAAGGTGGTATCCTGGATGGAAGATCATGATCTTTTAACCAATCCTCCCTCATATGAAAATCTTGTGGATGACTCGATCATTGCAGGTCTGTGATGGTGACTATCGATAACCTGGGGTTTTCTTACTGCTCTTCCCAAGGGACGACAACTCTTTTCAAAGGATGTTCCCATACTTTTTCAGATGGATGCATTCATGCGGTCATCGGTCATAGCGGCTGTGGTAAAACCACCTTGCTGTATCTTCTTGCAGGTCTCTTGAAGAGCGAGGAAGGATGCCTTATGCATGGTTCCATTGATTTGTCTAAAGGACCGATCGAGAGGGCAATCATATTGCAGGATTTCGGTTTGCTTCCTTGGAAGCGAGTCGATGAAAACATAGCCTTGGGTTTGGAAGTCAAAGGTATGGATGCATCCTTGCGTACTGAGAAGGTAGAATCCATGATGAAGGAAGTAGGGATAGCTCATCTATCAACCTATTACCCCAGTCAGCTTTCAGGTGGGGAAAAGCAACGTTGCGCCATTGCCCGAGCGGTTATCGTCCAACCGAAACTGCTCTTGATGGATGAGCCGTTTTCCGCTCTCGATGCGATGAACCGTGAGAGTATGCAGGAGTTGCTTGTTTCGATACAAAAGAAACATGTGATGACCTGTATCATGGTCACTCACAGCATCGAGGAAGCTGCGTACCTGAGTGATTTCATTCATGTGCTTACCAGAGGTGAGAGAGGTTCTGTATTTCTTCCCCCGATTAAGAACTCACATCCCAATGGAGTTGAACGTAAGGAGTATCGTAAAAGCAGTGAGTATTTTGCTCTTTGTGTAAAGCTTAGGGGTCTGTTGGAGAAGGAAGGTGAACGATGAAAAAAGCGGTAGTGGTGCTTCTACTGGTCTGGTACGTTGCTTCTGCAGTGCTTGCAAGACCGTTTCTCCCGTATCCTCATCAGGTGCTTTTCTCTACATTGAACCTTATCTTCTTTGGTACCTTACCAAAACATTTCGGCATCTCCTTATTCCGAATTACGTGTGCACTTATTTCTGCTGCATTTCCTGCAGCAATCTTGGGATTGCTCAGCGGGAGAATCCGCCGTTGTGATGCCATCATCACGCCGTTTGCATACATTCTGTATCCCATTCCAAAGGTAGCCTTGTTGCCTGTGATCATGCTTTTTTTGGGTTTGGGGAATCTGTCAAAGATTTTTCTCATTGCTCTGATTGTCTTTTTTCAACTGTATTTTGTAATACGTGATGCAGCTTCAAGCGTAGATGAGCGATATGTTGATTCTGTACGGAGCCTTGGAGCTTCACAAAAGGATATCCTTCTTCATGTGATTATTCCTGCCACGCTGCCTTCATTCTTTACAGCTTTGCGGGTATCAACCGGTACGTCTACAGCGGTGTTGTTCCTCAGCGAGACCTTTGCGTCAACTACAGGTTTGGGATGGTATATCATGGATAGCTGGGCACGGATGAACTATCTGGAGATGTATGGAGGAATGGTTGCCCTGAGTGTGCTTGCAACATTGTTTTTCGTCTTGTTTTCCTCGTTGGAAAAACATATATGTCGTTGGAAGTATGTGAAGCTTTAATCAGTCGGTGACTCGGTTCTTTCCATTGGTTTTTGCTCGATAGAGGGCTTGGTCTGCTTGTTCTATAAGCTGGAAAGCACTGAGTTTTGGACTCCATTGGGCGACTCCGATACTCACGGTGATTCTTGTTTTAGAGGACTCATCTCCCAAATAATTGTTTTCGAGTGTACATTGTATGGATGAGGCTACATCCAAGGCCGTTTGCAGTGAAGTGTTGGGGAGAATGACGGAAAATTCATCGCCTCCAATGCGTGAGCAAGTGTCCATTGGGTTGGTTGCACTTCGGATGGCATTCGATACATTTTGTAGGATCTGGTCTCCAAACTGATGGCCGAAGGTGTCGTTGATCTGCTTGAAACCATCGATATCAATCATGAGCAGGGAGAAGGGTTTCTTGGTGGCTTTGGAGGTTTCAATCGTTTCCCTGAGTTTCAAATCAAAAAAACGTTTGGTGTTGAGTTTTGTGAGGTAGTCGGTTCTCATTGATTCGTTTTTCAGGGAGATGAGGACATACATGACTACTGAAATGAGAACCAAGAGGAGCACAAAGCTGAATATAATGAGATACAGCATGCTTTGTGTCGCACTCTTTAGGAAGGCGAGGGAATAATCAACTCCTGCAAGTCCTACTAGAGATCCATCTCTTGCATCGATGATGGGTGCATATCCTGAGATGTATTTCCCCCATCCCTCATAGTCTTGGAGCCCGCTGGAGAAGGCCTTTCTCTCTTCGTATACTTTTTTTTCAGGTTCACTGAGGTAATCGGGAACGCCGATTGGCGAGAAGTTTTCACTATCAGGTATCTCTGCGTCAAGGATGTATTCTATGGATTCTTCACCGACTCTTCGTTCTGTATAGATGTATTCAGCGCCGGTTTCAGCCTTCAGTTGCGCAAACAACCTGTTCATACGCAGATAATACGCTTCATCGTAGGGGTTTTCTGCAAAATCCGGGGTCTCAGAGAGTTTTCTATAATCATCTATGGTTTGTTCGACAATATGTGCTGTCATCGAAGCAACAATGGTTGCTTGTTCGCTCATTTCTTCAATGACGGAGCTCCTGTAATTGAAAAAGAGAACCGATGCAGGAAAAAGAAGAAAAAGGGAAACAATAAGCACGATGATCAAAGCAAGTGTTTGGTTTTTTGAAGCGAGGGAATGATTCATCATGAGGCATACCCTCCTATAGTGCGTAGCATCTTCTCTTGAAGTCTATCATGGTTCAACTTGAGTGATAAGAGTATGGGTATATTCCTTAAGATGAAACTGTTAATTAAGTGTTAATCCTCTTAGGCCTTTTGCATGCTTTCTATGCATACTGGTCTTCTATCTGTTACACTGATGCAAGCCGATCAAGAAAGAAAGTGAGTGTGTTATGGGAATTGACTATGTCTCTCTGTTTGCTTTTGCTTTTGTGACAACATTTACTCCTGGGCCGAATACAATCAGCAGTGCATCGATGGGTCTCAACTATGGCTATAAACGGGCATTCAACTATTTGTTGGGTATCGGGACTGGTTTTTTCTTGGTCATGTTGTCTTGCGCTTTCCTTTCTTCTCTTATCAAGACGTATTTGCCTAAGTTCGTTACCGTGCTTTCGATCATAGGTTCCCTATATATCCTTTATCTGGCTTTCCATACGTTGAAAAGTACCTATACATTCGAAAAAACCCAACAAAAACCGTTGGGGTATGCGAAAGGGATCCTTTTGCAGATTCTCAATCCGAAAGTAATCATTTTGGGGCTCACGGTGTATTCGACGTTTCTGATGAACATGTCCCATACGTTTCTCAATCTTTTTATCTCAGCTTTCGGGCTTACGGTGATGAGTTTTACTGCCATCTCCACATGGGCTCAGTTTGGTTCACTTATCGGTGAATCCATGAAGAAAGAGAAAACCAGGAAGATAACCAATATCATTTTGGCTCTCTTGCTCACGTTTACCGCAATCAAGATGCTTCTTCTTTGAAATCAAGATTGAGGGGAGCTTTTCAGCTCCCCCCGACTTTTCTATTTGCTACTTGGCGATTAATCTAACCAGCAGGTCATGGATTTGCTGTCCTCCCTGTGCGGGAGTGATTTGATCAAAAGCCACCCGTTGATAAATCAAGAAGAGTGTGCTGTTGAATTCCGTGTCGTTGGGGACGTGATCGGTTTCCGCTGATGAATGAGGACCTGCAACTTGCATGTAGTCGAGGACTTTTTGATCAGCAGGGGATGTCGCTCCTGACGCACGAGCAGATGAAGAAGCAGATGCTCCACGG
>JAQVVB010000226.1 GCA_028699215.1 Sphaerochaeta sp.
GCTACAGAGCAGACCACGGAAGTGGCGATCCTCTATGGCAATTTCATCCAACGAATAATCGATTTCCTCATCATTGCCCTGGTTGTGTTCTTCTTGGTGAGAACCATCAACAAAATGAGAGAAAGAATCGAAGCAAGGAGAAAAGTGGAAGAAGTTCCTGCCGCTGCTCCTCCTGCGACACCTCCGGATATCATACTCCTTACTGAAATACGTGACTTGTTGAAAAAATGACATGCATGAAAGAAAGGAAGGAAGCTGGTAAAGCCTTCTTCCTTTCATTGCACAGTTGACAACAACTCGAGCAAAGCCTTGTCATCCATAGGCTTTGCAAACAAATAGCCTTGCATGAGATCAATACCCATTTTGTGCAGTACTTGATTCTGTTCTTCTGTTTCCACACCTTCTGCTACAATATGCTTCCCTATCCGATGAAGCATCAACACCAACGAATCTAGAAGGACCTCATGGGTATCATAGTGATTGATGATGGATCGATCGAGTTTTACCGTATCAAACGGCAATTTGATGAGATATTCAATGTTTGAGTAGCCTTTCCCATAATCATCCAAGGAAAAAGCAATGCCTTGGGCAGAAAATGTATTCATAGCCTTCTCCACCCGATCAAAAGAATCGATCACCATTGTTTCAGTAATTTCAAACCCAATTCGATGAGGATCCACTCCCTTCTCCTCGATGATCTTCATCATGCTGGATTCCATATCAGGATTGAGAAAATGTATCGACGATAGGTTTATGGCTATCGATTGCATGCTTTCATAGTCAGATCCCATGCGCACAAGCAGATCACAGACCTTATTGACAACCCAATATGTCAAGTTTTCAATCAACCCATTTTCTTCAGCTATTGGAATGAATTCTGAAGGTTCAATGTCTCCCAAGGCATCGTCATGAAGCCGAAGCAAGGCCTCAGCAGATACGATTAGACTCGTTTTGCCCGAATAGACAGGCTGGTAAAACAGAGCTAGGGTATTGTTCTCTATCGCAGCTTTCAAGCATTCGAGAACAACAACCTTCCGCTGGTTCTCCTTAAGCATTTCATTACTGAATATTGCAATCTTGGTCTTGCTTGCTTTTGCACTGGTCAAGGTATAGTCGACGGCATTAATGGCATCCTCAACGTTTTCCGCATGATCGGGAATCACCACCAAAGATACGCGGATATCAACGTGGACCGAGGTATTTCCCAACATCCAGATGGCAGCAAACCGATCAAGAAGCGTTTTGGCCACTACATTCGCCTGCTCTAAGGAGTATCCTTTCAAAAGCAGCACAAACTGATCTCCGTTCACTCTATAGGCCATGTAGTCGGTGCTGATCGTCAACAGATATTCTGATATTTCTTTCAATAATAGATTTCCGTTGTGCTGTCCGAATTTCTGATTGAATGCTTTGAAATTGATGATGTCGGTCATCACGATACATCCGGTCTCACGACGTGAGAACAATCGGGTGAGATCAGAAACAAACAGCTGGCGATTCGGTAAACCGGTGAGAGAATCAAAGGTCACTTTCAAGCCTTTCAACACAAAATGTTCCATGAGGATGGCAGCTACAATGGATGCAGAGAGGAACTGAGGATAGTCGGTCATGATGAATACCTGTGTGGCTACAACATGCAATACAGGAAAGACAAGGAGCGTACGATAGCTGCTGTGAATGAATTTTATACGGTTGACTATGACCAGAATGACATTTGCCATCGAGTAAAAAATGCACAATGCAAGGAGATAGATTTCTCCAGGCGAAGAAAGCAAGGACCCAAGAGCGCTAAAACGCAAGAACGTGTTGGACTTGATGCCCAACAAGGCGAGCATGAAGAATACAAACAGAGGAAGAAATGCAAGTCCAAGTGAAATCTGTCGCTTTCTTACAGACATCACCAAAAAGGATGTTTCATAGTAAAGCCAGAGAGAGAGCATCAATGGAAACGAAAAAGAGTACAAGGTACTCAAAGTCTGAATCAGCAGGTCTGATTCGGAATACAAGATGGCGAGATTGCGAAAAAACCCTACAACAAGCAGAACGACAAAGACCAGTACCATTCTAAAGAAAGACGTCTCTCGTTTGGTCTTCTCAAATCCTTTTTCCAAGAGATTATCCATCATGATGGCAAGCATGATGAGTAGAAAAAATATATTTCCTTCAAATATCCAAATCATCAATCCCCCCTGAAAGTAAGAGAATCGTTTCAGTGCAAGTGATTCTTTCTCCTTACTTCTTAAGACAAGTAATAATGATTCTCATTACAAAATCAATATGAACAGGCAATCTTTTTCACAATCAGCAGGATTTTTATGAATAAAGAAATCATAGAAGGCTGAGAAGACACTACAAACAGTATTTCCAAGGAAAAGAGAAACCATTTCAAGCCTCTTGAACACCCTGTGGTTTTGCGTTACTATCGTGAAAGCTATTGCTCTGATAGCTCAGCTGGATAGAGCACTTCCCTCCTAAGGAAGGGGTCGGGCGTTCGAATCGCCCTCGGGGCACGTAAAACCCTTTACAAGGCAAGAACTTGTAAAGGGTTTTTTCTTGTTCAAAATCCTCATAAATCTGCTTGATAGGAAAAACAGCACTAAAGCTAATCACAAGCTTCTAGTAAACGTCTACACTATATTCAGGAGATATCAAGGCAACTGTAAAACCTTATCAGATTGTGAAAAAAGTGCAAATGGGGAAGAGGATTCTGTACGCCCAGTTTTGGGATTCAGAGGAGCGCTCTACATGCAATCATTAGTATCAACTGCCCAAAAAAGGTTTCCCTACGGTTACATGTAATATAATGCACAATCATATCAATACGAGGCTTGATCATCCGAAACACCAGTTCACAAAATCCCTCAAAAAATCTTCGATTGAATCCCATTCAATCTATTTATTTGATTTCCTTCCTTTAATCCTCTAACAACTCGAGATTTTTTCCTTTATCAGCCATTAGTAACCTTCCCCATCATGGAGTCAGACATATAGACAAATGATTGAGGAGCAGACTTGACCCCTATCTCATCAAGAGAAAATGGTTTTGAAAATGACGTAATCTCACCTAATTTATATGCGACTGCTTGTTGCTTTCCAATATAATAATCGTTGAAGAATGCTTCACTTATTCCTGAAAATTGAGAAGTAAGCTTCCATACCTGCTCTATACTATCTTCAATAACATCAGTAACAGCTGCTTCTCCCACTATCATTTTGACCGGAGATGTTGCATAAATTAAAATTTTGTCAACTTTTCTTTTACACTTTACCCTGCGAAATTCATACTTCTTTGTACCGTTAATAATATTTTCTACATGCTCAGGATTAATCGATAATAATATTGTGTTCATCTGCATCACCCATCTGAAGGATTGTACTAAACTCAGCTTTTGAGTATCTGATATTATATGGATAAGAACGAAAAAGGTTCGCGTCAACAAGTTCCCGATGTGTAACATTGTGGCCTTTCCCAAAAAATCCATTATATATCATTTCTATCAGTATCACATTCCCATGTGAAGTATAGATGTCTTTTAACTCATTTTCATTGTAAACTGTTTTATTGCCTGCAAGAGCAAGAAACTCTTCGAACTCCATTGAGGGATTCCTATTGGCTTTGACAGTGATTATGCTTGTAATTGTGCAAAATGATGTCACAACTGATTTAAAAGTCTTCTGTCCATTCCCATTATATATGCGATAAACAAAGACAGGTTCCCCTAGTTTATAGGATAAACTGCTCGATGGGGTGGCGATGAAAACTTTTTTTATTCCATTTCTTGCTGTGTCTTCTTCAACTTCTTTTACACCTTTTAATTCAGAATAAGGGAAAAGACTATCATGATAATAATCATTGATGGGAACAATCCCTGCAACTTTAAATTTAGGATCAATAAAAGGAAAGGCTTTAGAGGGGCTGGAATAATCTATTTCATTTCGATTTTTTATATACACACGTTCGTGCCGATTGTTATATCCCGCAAAAGAAAAACCAAACTGTTCAAACAAAGAAATTAACAATTCATGCTTTTCAAAAACTGTAACATAAATCTCTTCAACCTTCTGTAATTGCCAATGCCATAGAGCAACCCCAATAGCACCCTCACCCAAACGCAACCCTCGTTGTCTCTCCGCTATTCTCAATGTACCAATCTTCAGGCGAGGTTTTGCTGGTAGTGAATGATCAGATAATAGAATTTGCTCGTTTTCTTCTTTTACATACAAAAAGGCACCGACTCCTATATCATCTGAAAAAACTAGTGCTTTGGCTCCCTCTGAACTCTTTTTTGCAAACCATTGTGAAAATTCTAGATAATCCTCTTTCAACGAATTAAAAAATCCATCATTGAGATCTACATCCGTAAAGCTGCACCAGTTAAATTTTCCAGCCATAGGAATCTCCTTTCATGTTTTTTATAAATTCAAACTAACTCTTAAAGCAATGAACCTATGAATTCCAAACCTTTTTCGCTGTCAGAACATATTTTTATAGGAATGCCTAAATTCAGAGCAATTTGTTGAGCATACAGGATCTCCTGATTTTGGAAAACTTCAAGTTTTTGAACACTATAAGAAATACCGTCACGTTTATTCAATCTATCTGAGATGATTCCTGGAAGCGCCGTTAAGACTAATAAAGCTTTAGGCTTTAGTTCTTCAAATACTCTAGGCTCAATTTCTTTAATCTGTCCCAATTTATCCA
>JAQVVB010000227.1 GCA_028699215.1 Sphaerochaeta sp.
TTGATGAAAAGCCACTGCCATTTGAAGAGGGCAGGTGCCTGGACTTTTTCAATGGTGATTTGAAGGGCATTGAAGATGCCATACCCCATTTGAAGAACTTGGGGGTGACGGTGGTCTATGTAAATCCCATCGGAGCTTCGAAAACCACTCATCGCTATGATTGTTGTGATTTTTTCCATATCGACGAAAAACTGGTGGAAAGATGCAGAGAATTGATCGAAGCAGCAAAGAGGGAGCAGAAGCCCGCTCTGGTGCTGAATGCAGCACTGTTGTATCGAATGAAATTGCATGTGCTGTGTGATCGTGTGGTCTTTGTCCAGGCTCCTTTTCTTGTTCGTTTTATGAGAGCTAAAAAGCGTGAACATAGTACGTTCAAGAGGTTTGTTGCTAGGGAGAAGGCACAAAAAGATATCAGTAAGAAGATATTTCCTTCTTCTCTAGAGGTCTCAGTAATGCACAATGGTACAGCTCAGGTGAGAATTCATCGACAAGTCACAACCTATTGTGCTACGATAGGAATCGGAGTTTCATCTGTATGATGAAGCGTTTTGAATATGAGGGTTTGAAATGAAGAAAGCGGTCCTGATTAACTTGCTGGTCATAACTTCAGTTGTAGCAATCTTTGTCTTCACAGGGATGTGGTACATGCGTCCGGGTGTTCCCAGTGAAGTGCTTGAACAGGCGCGCCAACGGCAGTTGCAACCTTTGCTGGAAATTTCAGAGCCGATCAAGCAACCCATCAAGGAAGAAGTTGCGCCTGTTGAACAAGTTGTTGATCAAGCTGCATTGGCAGAGCAGTTATTGCCGACCCTCAGGGACGAACTTTCTGTTTCCCTTGAGCAACAGCTCTATGAAAAATTGAAGGGACGATTCAGTTCCGATCAAGAAATCATCGCACAGCTCAGTGATGCACTTGAGCCTGCTTTGACGAGTCGTATCGTTCCCAGTGACTATGTTGATACTAAGCAGCTTACTGCTTCTTTGGCTTCTTTACAGAATTCCTTGCAAAAGGATTTTGATAAAAAGGTCTCCAACCTGAAAACCGAGTTGCTCTGGGAGCAAGGGAAATCGACCTTGGCCTTGAATCAGGATCTTGACCTCTATAAACAGGAACTCAATGAGCAAATGCAAGCCTATGTTCCTCAATTGGTGGATCAGATGCTTGCAACGGCTGTTCAGCGTGTTTACGATGATCTTTCCCTCAATGAGAAAGCCAATGTTTCAGAGCTGAAACAGAGTTTCCCTGAAAATTTGAGCGAGGAACAGATTCTCGCCATCTATACGGCATATAAGAGCCAGATGGTCCTTGATTTGGTTCCCTCCTTGCTTGATTCCTTACAGGATCCAGTGAGCAAGATGGTTGCTGCTTTGATTGAGGATCTCTCCTTTACTGCTTCTCCTGTTCCTGCACTCGTCGAACCTTCCATTCCAGCGATACCTGCTGTAAAACCTGTTGTAGTAAAAGCTGAGCCTGCCCTTGAGGCTCCAATTCCACCGGTACCTTTTGTAGAAGAATCTGTTGTAGTGAAAACAGAACCTGTTGTTGCTGTTCCTGTACCAGCTGTCCCCGCTGTAAAAACAGAGCCTCTTGTTGATGAACCTGTTGTACAAAAAGAGGGTCAACCTATCATCACTCTCCCTGTTTTTGCTGAGGATGAACCTGTGGTCCTTGTGGAACCCGAGGTATATCTGGAACAACGAGAGGTGCTTCGCAATCAGGCGATCGAAGAAATACTCAAGAGGATCAACGCTGTCCAGTAGTCTCTGGATCGGCATACGTCCTCTTGTCCCCTTCCACTGTCGTAAAGGTCCAAAGGCCGCATCCATTGGTCTCCTCAACATACTTTTTTGAGAGCGGAACTTTCCCGCCTCCCTGAGGAAGGTCGATTGCGTACACCGGCATGGCCAGACCTGAGAGCCTTTTTCTCAGCTCTTGCTCCAACTCCATGCCTTTCTGCAAGGGAACCCTGAAGTGGGCTGTACCGCTTACCAAGTCACCTTGAAAGAGGTAGTAGGGTTTGACGCGCGCAAAAACCAATGCATTGCACAATGATTCCAGCGTATCGACATCATCATTGACTCCGCGAAGAAGAACTGTTTGGTTCATTGCAGGAATTCCTGCATTTACGAATTTGGCGATCGCTTCTTTTGCTTGCTCGGTGAGTTCTCGTGGATGATTGAATTGTGTCATCACATAGAATGGGGCAGTGGTATGTTTCTTGAGCATGGAGATGAGGTTGTTTGTAATACGTGCAGGATACGAGGCAGGGGTTCTGGTGCAGAGACGGATGACAAGATGAGGACAAGCGGATCTGAAGATGGAAATCATCTCATCGATACGCGTATCGCTTAACGTCATCATGTCCCCACCGGTGAGCAGTATTTCTGTAATCTTTGGATGCTGCTGTATATACGAAGCGGCACTCTCAATTTGCTCTCTGGTTGCAGGGCCCTGAAAGGTTCCTGTGAACCGACGCCTGAAACAGTGTCTGCAATACATCGGGCAGATGTCGGTGACAAGAAAAGCAACCCGACTGGTATAGCGGTGGATAAGCCTGTCGTTTACGCTGTACTCTACTTCTTCCAGTGGATCCATATCCTCCAAAGTCTCTTCAATCTGTTCGTGCACCGTGGGCACCACCTGTCGGCGTAAGGGATCGAGGGGATCGTCAGGATTGATGAGAGAGAAGAAGTAGGAGGGAATGGCTACAGGAAGATATTTTTTTTCTTCTTGAAATGCCTTTTCCTCATCACTGAGCTCTAGATGCTCAGATAATTGGGCCATGCTGGTAATGGTCCTACCTTGAAGTTTTTCGTTCATGTCAGTGGTGTACCGTAAAGTGTGAATTTCGTCCACCCTTTATATAAAGCCTTTCCAAGAATAATCAATTCTGTGCTACACTGCTTTTACTTGTTACGCGCGAAGGAGAATGACATGGCCACCGCAGTAAAGCAAAAGAAAAAAGGATTGCAAGGGTATTATTTGACGACGTTCCTTATCGGATTAGGTTTCTTCACCATGGGGTTGATGGATCCCTTGTATGATACCTATGTACCAATATTTCTTGCCAAATATATTGAGTCGAAGGCTTTGATTGGATCAATCATGACATTTGACAATATATTGGCAATTTTCTTAATTCCTGTATTCAGTGCGATCAGCGATCGTACCCATACAAAAATCGGAAGAAGGATGCCTTTTATCGTCATCTGTCTCCCTGTTACCGCAGTGGCTTTCGGCCTCGTTCCAATGGCAGCTTTGGTAAGTCTCTACTTATTGATTCTTTTGGTTTTCATCCTCAATCTTTTCAAACAGGCAGTTCGAGGGCCGGTTGTGGCCTTAATGCCCGATATGATACCTGGAGATTTGAGAAGTGAGGCCAATGGGGTGATCAATACGATGGGTGGTATTGCTACAATCGTTGGTACCGTTGGGCTGGCGAGACTTATGGATATTCCTGTTTCTCTTCCTGGTATCGGACCTACCAAAGACATTCTGGCTTTTCCCATAGCTTCTGTGCTCGTTATTGTCGCAGTGCTGTTGCTGTTTTTCTTTGTAAAGGAGAAAAAGGCTCTCAACGCCGGGGATTCAGAGAAGAAAGAACCGATTCTCCACTCTTTGAAGGTCATTTTCACTGAGCAGGACAAAAGTGCTCTTTTCATCCTGCTTTCGTTGCTTTTCTGGTTTATCGGGTACCAGGGGATTTTGCCCTTTGTCGGGTTGTATTCAAAAGACATCCTACAAACCAGCAGTGGTACTGCTTCCTTGGCTGCGGGGATGGTAGGTATTGCATATGCAATTTTCGCTATTCCTTCTGGCATTGTTGCTCATCGAATGGGACGAAAGAAGACCATCCGCTTTTCTTTGATTCTTTTGGTGGGAATCCTGAGCTTCATTTTCTTCCACGATCCTTTGACAGCCTCTTGGAGTGCAGCCGGTAGGCAGTACAGCTTTTGGGGTTTGTTGTTCCTCTTTGGTATTTTTTGGGTTTCAGTCGTCACCAATAGCTTCCCGATGCTTTGGCAGATGTCCACCTATCAAACAGTCGGCATCTACACGGGGCTGTACTACTTCTTCAGCCAATTGGCCTCCATCATTTCTCCTCCTATAACAGGAGCCTTCATTGACCTCTTTGGGTTCAGGGCAATTTTCCTGTATGGAGCGGTCTCCATGCTCATTGCATTCATTTTGATGCGGAATGTCCATAAGGGAGAACCTGAGGATGATCCCCAGGCTAAATAAGGGAGAATGACTCAGCTTGATGAAGGTGAAGACGGGCGAAAGGCTCGTCTTTACCTTTCTAGAAGTTGATGATTCCCAGATGTGAAAGCAGAATCTTCGTACCGATGATCATCAGTACAATGCCTCCTGCAATACCGGCTTTGTTTTGAAGGGCATTTCCGAAATAATTGCCGATTGCAACAGCCAGAAATGAGAGGACGAAGGTGATGCTGCCGATCAACGTGACGGCATTGACGATATCAACCTGCAAAAAGGCAAAGGTTATTCCCACTGCCAAAGCATCGATGCTGGTTGCAATGGAGAGCATCACCAGTTCTTTCATATCGATTTTTTCTACAGTTTCCACCGGGCATGTGGGATCTTCTGTGACTGAGTCATAGAGCATCTTGCCTCCAATGAATCCGAGCAGGATGAACGCTATCCAATGGTCGATGCTGGTGATGTACTTTTCAAATTG
>JAQVVB010000228.1 GCA_028699215.1 Sphaerochaeta sp.
CGTAGGTATTTGTCCAAGCCTGGAAGTAAGCGCTGAATTGTTCAGCCTTGTAACGTCTTTTGAGAAACACTTTGCCCCGTGCTATCTGCGCCTTGATCGAAACACAACGGGAAGAAACCGAAGGGACACTCAGCGGCGCAGATTTACTTACAGTCTCATTGAATGCACTGCTTCGGGTAAAGGAACTCTCTTGTGTACGTTGATAGATGGCGGAAGCTCCCGTCCCATCACAAAAAGCACATCCCCCTTGTCTCCATTCATTACGATTGGGACAAGAAAAACCAGCATCAACACCAATACGGTAGACGCTCTTTCCATACACGCGCTCAAGGTGTTCCTTATATCCCCTCCATCGAGTATTCATCAAAGAACACCCAAGGTAAAGGAGATGTTTCCAAGCATGCTTGTCCCCATCGAAACCACAAACTCCCCAATAGGAGTGCTGAGACCAAGAAGCAGATTGACTCCTACATCAAAAATCGGGGAATCAGACAAGTAACTCCCTTGAGCATAGTCAATTGCAGAGTAAGGATCATAGCTATCGAAAAATCCAAATTTGGCCGCAGCTTGTACAATGGCAGGAAATCCAATCACTTCACCGACATTGTGTTGCCAAATCAATCCTGCAAGTGCGATGTCGCGCTTCAACGACCCCACACTATACCCGCTCATTCCATCCAATCCACCAAAATCAACATAGGAAGTCAACAGAGGAAAAGCGAGACGCATCATCGATAATTTCACATCATACCCGATTGCATCCTTGGATCCCACGGCAAACATCTGATTCACCGATGACCGCAGTCCGAACAACGCCTCATGAAAGTATCCCAACGACCCTTCAAACTCTGCATGTATCCCGCGAGAAGCAAACCCTGTCTTTTGGGTATCCCAAACAATTGATGTATACAGGGAAGGTATGGACAAAAAGTGAGGATTCCAAGCATCGGAGTGCAGGTAGACCATTTTTACGATTCCACCGAAATCAGCCCTTCCATAATCCCAAAAATGGTACCGCAACCCCAGATCAAGATCAAAACCCTGGTCCAGTGCAGCTTCCCTCTCTCCATTGACCAGTGTATTCAAGGGAGAAAATGCGCCCCCTAGGTACCTAAACGACAGCTGGATGTCCAAAGAATTGGTGGGAGTGATGGCAAACGGATAGAATGCGCCAATATCCAAAAGATTGACCTCTCCCAAAGAAACCTGCATTTCCAAGGTGAAATTGGAATCCATCAAATGGGAGATGCTGGCATTCAGCGTTGCCTCGGGCTTAAACCACTTATATCCGTTCGGTATGTTGTTGGAGAAACCCATCGTCCCGGAAACCCCGAGACTGATGCTCGAACTGCTCTCTTCAAACGAACGAATCATGATGAACAAGGTACCTTCTCCTTCTTCCACCAAACCAATCTGATAGCTGGCAGTAGAAAGCCGGTAGTGGCTTCTCAATAGACTCAGAGTATGAGAGAGCTCAAGCTTGGTCTGGTCATCGAGGGGCCGCTGCAAGTACTTGTTGAAGTCCTCTTTTTTAGGACGCATTGGATCATAGTAGTTTGAGAGATCGACGACGACAACGTCTCTGATGATAGGATCGGGCAATGAGTAATACGCACCCTTGCGGGAAGAATCCTTGACGTTTAGATCTCGCTGTAAAAGAATTCTCGAAGCAAGATCCCTGAACTCAGCCTCTCTCGCTTCACAGGCTTTTTCTCCTTGCGCGAGAATATGCTCATACCTAAAGAAGTCGAGGTCCAACA
The DNA here is from genome assembly GCA_028699215.1 of Sphaerochaeta sp. Taxonomy (GTDB): domain Bacteria; phylum Spirochaetota; class Spirochaetia; order Sphaerochaetales; family Sphaerochaetaceae; genus Sphaerochaeta. Next base: position 1,761 of record JAQVVB010000228.1, read on the forward strand.
CATTGCCCAAGTCAGGAAAGATCAGCAAATCAGCAGATGCATATTGGGGAACCACGCTTGCCTGTGCTACAAGAAGGATGGTCTGCATCGCGACTGCAGACAATGAATTGAGCTCATTTCCCATGAGCCGTTGCAAAGCATTCACATCGCATGCAATTACGATATCAGCTCCAAGATCCTTTGCCAGCTGGATAGGAAGGTTATCCACCAGACCTCCATCCATGGCATAACTGCCGTCGCCTTGAGGATAGGGAGTAAAGATGATGGGGAGAGAGATGCTGCTCCTTACAGCCTTAATGATGGACCCTTCATCATAAACAATTCTTTCACCACTTACCGCATCGGTTCCTACACAGCGGAAGGGAATTTCCAAGTCATCGAAGGAGATGTCATCAGGAATACGGGAAAACGTAGAGGTAAGCAGCTCGAGAATCCTCTGGTCTCCGATCAAACCGGGAGCAGTTCCAATCCCACCTTCACCGAAACCAAGAAAAAGTACATTGCTTTTCGATGGTACGAACGCTTTTGCTACTGTTTGGGGAGTTTCAATTGGACTTTCGGTAAAGAGGGCAACAAGATCAGTGTCCTCAATCAAGGTGCGAATATCACCAGGACTGTATCCTGCACAATAGAGGGCCCCGACAAGAGACCCCATACTCGTTCCCAATACCATATCTACGGGAATTCCAAATTTTTCTATTGTTTCAAGTACGGCGATATGGGCAAGACCTCTTGCACCGCCTCCAGAGAGAACAAGTGCAACCTTCAATGGGGTTGCACTAACAGAAAGGCTGAACAATAAAGTAACGCAGATCACAAGAATTCGTTTCATCTCTACTCCAATCTTGTTTCAAGAAAAGATCGGTTCCCATTAAGGAAAGACTGCCAGTCCAGATCCTTGCGTTTCTCCAATTGCAATCGATTCACCCAAAGAAGCCCTGATCCTGTCGCTATCGCAATACCCTTTCCCTTCTCTTTTCGCACCACAGTACCACAGCCAACCTGTTCAGGCACCGGTTCCAAACCAGCCTCTTGAACATTCCCATAGACAGAAGTGATCATCAGGACCTGGCCTTCATAAAGAGTTGAAGCTTTCGGCCAAGGATACAAGGTACGCACCAAGGCATGTATGGCTTTTGCTGGAAGCGTCCAGTCAATCTTCGCCATATCTTTGGTGATCATCTGTGTGTAGGTGGGAGTTCCTTGCTGGGGAGTGAAGGAAGCAGTACCATTTTCAAGAGAATGAAGACTCTCAACAGCCAGCAAGGCAGCTCGTTCCTTGACCAAAGCGGTCAAAGATTCGGTAGTTTCATCGCCTTGGAGGGCAAGCGTGACAGAAGAAAGCAGATCGCCACTATCCATCTCTTGCTCAATTCTCTGCACGCTGATTCCCGTTTGGGAAAACTGATTGAGAATCGCCCCTTGAATAGGAGAAGAACCACGCAGCAAAGGAAGCAATGATGGATGGATATTGAGTTTTTCCCCTGAAAAGAGAGAGAGAAACTTAGGTCCAAACAATTTGCCGTACGCAAAACAGACCAAGGTGTCACAGCCATAGGATGCAATTAAGGACCTTGCCTCCCCTTTGAGATGTTCCACTTGCACAACGGGAAGATTGAGACGAAGCGCCTCTTCCTTCACCGCAGAAGGAATCGGCGTTTTCCCCCGTGACCCTGGCTTGTCTACTGTGGTGAGCACAGCGCCAACCTCAAAATGTTCAGACAAGGCTCTCAGGGTAGGGACCGCAATCTCAGGAGTGCCGGCAAAGAGGATCCTCAAGGCTTTGATCTCCTTCTGGCCTTATTCTTCTTCTCATAGGCCTTCACGACCTTTTCTTTTTCTTCATCATTGAGCCTATCGATGAATAACGTTCCGTTCAAATGGTCATATTCGTGCTGCAAAGCTCTTGCAAGCAACCCCTCACCCTGGACAGTAAAGACCTTGCCTTCAAGATCTTGTGCCTGGACGGTAACGCGAGCAGGACGCTCAACATCGTGCCAAACACCAGGAACCGAAAGGCACCCTTCTTCTGCAGTGTCGGTCTCAATGGAAGTCTCCAGGATTTGCGGATTGACATACGCCCGTCTTTCAACACCCTTGATGTTGATGACGAACAGACGGTTGGGGACTCCAACTTGAGGGGCGGCAAGACCGACGCCATCGGCTTCGGCCATGGTTTCGAACATGGCATCGACAAGGACACGCAGTCCACTGTCAAATTTGGTAATTGGTTGGCACTTTTCAGTAAGTACCTCTTCTCCAAGTGTATATATATCTAACATGATACGTGTATGATACCAACACAAAGCGCAAGAGGTCAACGCCACACCAAGAAAAGAGAACCTCACTTTTCATCTGCACATGCATGATCAAAATCTTACAGCAACTGCAAAGGATCCATATCAATCTCTATATAGATACCAGAAGGAGCTGAATACTGCTTAAGTACATGAGAGACCAACCTATGGGCCAATCCTGCATTCTTGCCCATGATCAAGATATGATGCCTCCAGTTCGAGGCAATCTTCTCCAGAGGGCACTCACAGTTGCACAGAACTCCAGGACCATCTGGTCCTTCAAAAGAAGCGGCTGCACTGTCGAACATCGACTCCAATACATCAGCTTGTGCCACTACCTTTTCCTTGACGCGTCCTCTGATGACCAAATTGATCAGTCGACTATACGGGGGAAATCCTGTCTCTTTTCGAATCGCAAGTTCTTGATCGAAAAACGCATCGACTTTTCCAAGCTGTGCATAAAGCACCGCAGCATTGTCTGGATGGAAAGTCTGGATAATGACCTGCCCTTGGTCGTTGTATCGCCCTGCCCTTCCTGAAACCTGCATCAAGAGAGAAAAGGTCCTTTCCTGGGATCTGAAATCGGGAATGTTCATGCCACTGTCAGC
>JAQVVB010000229.1 GCA_028699215.1 Sphaerochaeta sp.
GCGGGGATCATTCCCCCCATGAACAGAGCTCCTACTGAAGTGCTGGAGAGCATTGCATAAATGACCAAAGGGATGGAAGGAGGGAAGATGGGGCCTATGGTTGCAGACGCTGCAGTGATGGCACATGCAAATTCTGCATCGTATCCATCTTCTTTCATGGCTGCGATTTCAATTTTCCCAAGACCTGCTGCATCTGCAATGGCAGAGCCGGTCATGCCTGAGAAAATCAAGGATGCAAGAATGTTCACCTGTCCCAGAGAACCTCTCATCCGACCACAAAGACCGCCGGAAAACTTGAAGATCATATCGGTTACTTTCCCCGAGTTCATGACGTTGGCCGTGAAGATGAAGAGAGGGACTGCAATGATTACATAATTGGTATAATAGGTGTTCATCACCTGGTTGGCGACTAAACTTAAATCTCCACCTTTGACCAAGAGGTAACAAGCGGCGGAGGCGAGCATTCCCAAGGCAATGGGCATCCTCAGGATGAAAATCAGTACAAACACGATAAGTGTTACTAATAGGGGAAAACTCATATCTTCTTTACCTCCCCGAGAAGAGGATCAATCAGGTGATCCTGGCTGTCTGCGAGTACTCCACGAATTACTTTCCAGTCTTCGATGACTGGCGCAAGGGTGTAACCGATGATGGAGATGAGGAAGTAACTGAAGGGGATGAAAATCCAAAAATAGGAGACACGAAGAACAGGTGTCTTTTGGAATCCAACAAAGAATGCGTAGTTGAATGAGGGGACTACCATGGCCGCAAACGTGATGATGATCAACAGATTTCCCAGTAAACGGGCCCAAGCGGCTACTTTTGGACTATACGCCTCATACAACATGGTGAATTGGACGTGGCCTTTTTTACGCATGGTGTAACAAGCTCCGAGGATGACCGACCAACAGAATCCAATGACAATGACATCTTGCGTCCAGGTGAGTGGGTGATTGACCACGTAGCGGAAAAACACCTGCAGAATGAATGCAAGGAATAACAAGACAAAAGAGATGATGGGAATATAGATTTCCATAGTATCTCTGAGAAACAACGCTACTTTTTTCACGTGGTGACCTCCCTCTCAATTCTATAAAGATACCCGGAGTAGCATGCTACCCCGGGATAAGCGTATCGGGCTTATTTTCCAGCAGCCTGGACTTTCTCGAACATAGCCTTGTCCCAGCTCTTTGCGTAATCACTGGCAAGATACAGGGCGAGTACATGTTCACTGAAGGCATCAAGATCTGCCTGGTACACTTTCAGGCCTGCGCTCTTGAAGAATTCGACAAGTTCGGCTTCAGCCTTGAGATTGGTTGTATCACAGTATTCAATACCGGCTTTTACACCTTCCATGACCCAACCCTTCTGCTGTTCGGTGAGTGACTGCCATTTTGCTTCGTTGATGGCCGGCCATACGCTGTCAACCAAGTGGTTGGTGATGGTGATGGATTTGGTGACTTCGTAGAACTTTGCATTCTTGGTGGAAGGAAGGGGATTGTCCTGTCCGTCGACTGTCTTGGTCTGCAAAGCCATATAGAGTTCGCTGAAGGAGATAGGGGTTGGATTTGCTCCAAGAGCCTTTCCAAGGAAGATCCAAGAATCGGAGTTGGGCATTCTGAGGTTTACACCCTTGAGGTCCGCAGGAGTCTTGATGGGCTTGTCAGCAACCAAGTTGAGCTGACGGGTTCCAAGGTACTCTGCACCAAGAGGACGAATTCCCTGCTCTTTGGCGATCCGGTCGAATACTTCAGCACCGATAGGTCCATTGAGAACGGTGGTCATGTGGTCATAGGTCTTGAAGATATAACCAGCGGTGAACATTGAAACCCAAGGTGAACCATCAGTAAGCCATGAAGCACTGGTTGCAGTGATGTCAGCCTGACCGCTCTTTACAGCAGAAACTTCCTGTTCTTGTTTGAAAAGGGAAGCTGAATCATAGGTAAGTACCTTGATCTGGCCATTGGATACTTTCTCTACGGTTTCTTTGAAGACTTTCATTGCTCCTGCGTGTGCATCAGTCGGAACAGCTGTCATGGTGTAGACGAGTTCAACAGGTTTTGCAGCAGCTTCTGATGAACCTTGGGCGAATGCCATTGGAGCGACCAAGGCAACCAGTAAGAGTGCGATTGTAAGTTTTTTCATTGTTTCCTCCTTAACGGTGCCGGAATACGGCATAACAATGTTCATTATTTGACTCGGACAATACCGAGATTACCTATGTAAGCGGGAGTCGAAACGTTTTACGTTCTCCCTTGATGCCCGTAGATGATCTTCCATTGCAGATTGAGCGTCTTCTTGGGATCTGTTTTTCAAAGCCGCTACTATGTGGGAGTGTCGGTTAAGGGCGTCTTCGATGCCCCCTGGAAGCAAGACGCCTTTGCCCATATAGTCCTGTAATAAGGAAGAGACTACATCCACAAAGGTTTCCAGCAGTTTGTTTCCACTCGCCTGTGCAATGGCATTATGAAAGGACGAATCGGTTTCAACTCTCTGTTTGAGAGACAGATTGTGATCAAGCATTGATTGTGCGATTTCCTCAATGTGCTCAAGTTGTTGGTCTGTCGCTTCTTTGGCTGCATATTTTGCAGCTGATACCTCAAGGATATACCTGACTTCAGAGAGGTCGTCGGTGGAAATCTTTCCCATCTGCATGAATCGGCTTATAGCTTGCATGATGGTATCGGATTCTGGTTTGGTCACATAGGAACCGTCTCCGTTCTTCATGGAGACCAAGCCTCTTTCTCGTAGGAGCTTCAAGGCTTCTCTGATGACCGGCCTGCTTACGTTGTATTGATGGGAGAGTGCGAGTTCAGAGGGAAGCTTTTCCGATACTTTGGTTTTCTTCGAAGACACGATTACCTGTTCAAGATGGTCGGCCACCTGCTGGCTGAGATTTGTTCTGTTGAGGGCAATGGTATCGTTCTTCACAAAAACTCCTGTAAATCTGTTAGGCTGTAAAGCTGTCTTACAGGTTAATAGTTGCATGGGTTTTCTTACCTGTCAAACAAAATTTTCATAAAAAAAGAGCACAGACTCAGCTGCGCTCTAAAAAAATGACAAGGACCTGATCTACATCAAGATTTTGAATACTACCTTCACTACTTGATTAGGCTGTTCATCAATCAAATTGGGAGCGTGAGGTTCACCAGGAAAAAAAACGGCAAACGTATCGTTCTTGGCATGATACGAGAGCAACTTCTTTCCTTTGGCCATGAATGCGTCCTTCGATTCCTCATATGCGCAGGTTGTCTCCAAGCCTTCGCGGGAGGCAATGTCCATGCGTTCCTGTCCTTTGAGAAGAATCTGGACATCGGTTTCTTTTTTATGGATCTCAAACTCTTCTGCTTCATGTTTGGTGGTTTCATAGGTAAAGAGATTATAGCGAACTCGTGGATCATCGGTTTTGTAGCTGCCCAACGACTGGGTTTCAAGCTTTCCGCTGGCAAGAATCTCGATGACGGTTTTCAATGCGGGAAGCGTCGGTATGTAGCAATGCATCTCTGAAATCTGGTCTAGTATCATAATCTACCTCTTCTAGCGCCTAGCATAGCGAAAGAGAGCGAGAAAGAAAAGTGTGCAGGAACAGAGGAAATCGGTATCAGAGTGAGGATTCAACGGACACCCCGTTAAGAGAGGTGAAATTCAGCATCACTTCTCCTGATACATCGTATCCTAATGATTTGATGGCATAGTTGCCCATTTTCAGACTGATTGCTTTCTGTGCATATCCTGAACCCTGTTGCAGCGTAATGATCTCATGCGTCTGGAGGTTTAAAAGGACCAGGCGATACAAAGAAGAGTCGACGGATATGTGTATTTCAAGCATGATCGATGCTTCTTGATGCACATTCTCAACTCTATACAGGGTTTCTCGACCGTAGAAATCCCTGAAGGTGATCGATACTTGGTTCTTTTCAAGTGTTATGTTTTTAGCCCGATATGAATAGGTGTCTCCACTTTGCGCAGCATAGGCATCGTCGCCAACAAATTGAGCTCGATAGTGAGTTTTGTAGGCGGTGCATGAGGTGATCAAGAGAAGACAAAGAACGATCCATCCGATACAAACAATCTGTTTCATGGTGTTTGCTCCTTTAAATAGGGGTGTTGCCATCCCACAATACACAGCTTTGCTACACTCCTGCTCTACGAAAACATTCGTACATCAATGTAAATACGACAGAGTATTGCCTATCCGTATCAGTGATGATACGCTCTTTTTCATGAGGCATTTTATACTCTTGTCCTATATCCTCATCTTCTCTACGGGATTCGCCTCCTTGGCAGGATTGGTGGTGCTTCGTCTCCATCTGAGAAGTGCTTTTACCAAAAGGATGATGCTTGTCCAAGCGATTTTCATAGCCAATCTGGGAATGGTCGCCATATATTTCTACTTCTCGCAGGTTCTTGGCTTGGTGGGAAACAACCAAACCCTTGATTCTGCATTTGCTCTATTCGCCTCTTTCTTGAACATTGCATTGTACGGAGCTCTTCTATACTTGTTGCATAGCTTAAAGAAACATACTGCGCAAAAATTCGCCTATATCGCATCTTGTTCTGGATGCATCGTAACCATGGTCTTGCTTTCACTTTCGTTGGTTGGGGTGTTTCTTTTTGCCGATGCAGAGCTTGGATGGATTGTGAAAACCCAAACTTGG
>JAQVVB010000230.1 GCA_028699215.1 Sphaerochaeta sp.
AGTAAGGAATGATTTGTGGAAAAATCTTATCACGGAATACATTCAGCACCCAATCTTGTAGATTTCGCCGCTGAATACCGGATATCGAGCCATCATCTTCGACACCAAGAAATATAAAACCACCTTGAAAATTTGCAAAAGCAACAACTTCACGCGCAAATTGTTCAGGACGAATATCATCACGTTTGAATTCAACACCAGAATTCTCTCCATTTGCAATATAATCCAAAGCCATCGTTGTCAACATACATCAATCCTTGTAGATTCCCTATTTTACCTTGCATTGGTAAAAAAAGAAATCTTCTTCACTTCGTTTCCTTAGGTATACATTATGCAATGACCGTTGAAACTCTTGAGGCCTTTGCCAAATATTTCCGGCTCACACCTCCGTTGTAAAAGATCTTCATGTTTTCAAAAAACTGCTGTTCAATTGGCAATTACCATCCCACCAAGGGAAACATACTGGATGATTGGCAAACATTTCATTATATTTGAATAACATACTATGCACATAAGGAGAAGTAGATGCATACAGAACAAATTGATCGTATGAAGACGGGAAAAGGTTTTATCGCTGCATTGGACCAGAGTGGTGGCAGTACACCCAAAGCTCTCTTACAGTATGGCATTCAAGAGGACTCCTATGAGACAGAAGAACAAATGTATCAGCTCGTGCATGCAATGCGCACCAGAATCATAACCAGCCCCGCTTTCACTTCAGACTTCATCTTGGGAGCCATTCTGTTTGAAAACACCATGGACCGAACCATCCAAGACCAATATACAGCAGACTATCTGTGGAAAGAAAAAGGAATCGTTCCTTTTCTCAAGATAGACAAAGGGTTGTCAGAAGAGCACCAAGGTGTGCAACTCATGAAACCCATTCCCGGTCTTGAAGACCTGCTCAAACGAGCAACACAACGAAACATCTTCGGTACAAAAATGCGGTCGGTCATCAAAAAAGCCGATCCTGATGGCATCAAGCAGATTGTAGAACAGCAATTTGCATTGGCAAAGACCATACTCAAAGCAGGTCTGGTCCCCATTATCGAACCAGAGGTGGACATACACAGCGGCGATAAGGAGGCATCGGAAAGACTTTTGAAGGTGGAACTTTTCAAGCAGCTTGCGATGCTCTCCCCTTCAGATCTGGTCATGTGCAAGCTTTCCATTCCTTCTACACCAAATTTCTATGCTGATCTTATGAAAGAGCCCCATATGCTTCGCGTTGTGGCTCTCTCTGGAGGATACAGCCAGGTTGAAGCAAACAGGCTTCTTTCCCTGAACAACGGCCTCATTGCAAGTTTTTCCAGGGCCCTCGCCCAGGGCCTGCATGCAGACCAGAGTGAAAAGGCGTTCAATGCAATGCTCAGTGAATCGATACAAGCAATTTACAACGCTTCGATAACATAAAAAATTCTTGCTGCGTAGAGTACAAAGAGTAGTCTACGCAGCTTTCTTGGTAACGGTCAAAAATGTTCTATGTTTGCACACATTTTTGATTGACAGCTAAAATCTTGTGCTTTACACTCTGTTTGTCAACTGGAAACGTTTCAACAAAGAGGTTCACTTTGCCGACGATTAAAGATGTAGCAAGAGATTCAGGAGTGGGAGTAGGCACGATTTCCCGCTATTTGAACAACAAACCGGTTACCTCGGAAAACAAGCGAAAAATAGCCCAGTCCATCAAGAAACTCGGCTATGAACGCAATGAGTTGGCACGTGGATTAAAAACAAACAGAACCTATGTGATCGGGGTGCTCATCCCTGACCTCACTGACATTTTCGCCACCATGCTTGTCCAGACCATTGAACAGGTTGCCTACAACCATGGGTACAACACCATCACCTGTGACTCCCGAGGAGACGATCTTCTTGAAAAAGAAAAGATCAGCTTGCTTGGAAGACGGGATGTCGACGGTCTGATCGTTTTCCCTTGTAATGAAAAGGCGACATCAAAGACCTATGGCAATCTGAAGATCCCCATGGTGCTTATAAACAGCAACATCTCTGATTCCTTGTTCGACACCATCCGAAGTGATGACTTCGATGCAGGAAAACAAGCTGGCCAATACTTTTACGAGCAAGGGCATCGAAGGGTTGCTGTGATTACCCAGATGAGGAACCGTCCGGGTTTGCTTCGTGCCGAAGGGTTCTTTTCTGCCTTTGGCAATGATGCTGACCGCTCCTTACTCTTTGATGGAGAGTTCTCCATCGAAGATGGATACAACGCCATGAAAACCATCATGGAAATGGAAAACAGGCCTTCAGGCGTGTTCACCACCAACTACTATACAACTATCGGAGCTTTACGTTACTTACGGGAACAACATCAGGAATTCCCTGAAGACATCTCTTTCATCGGATTTGACAATATTGGGGCAATTCCCATACTCGGCCCTCCCATGACCATCATTGAACAACCCATCGTTGAGATCGGTCGACAAGCCGTACAGTTGCTCCTTCAACAGATCGAACACCCAGAAAAGGAATCACGCACTCCGGTGGAGATGCTCCTTAAGACTCGATTACATATAGCAAATTCTGTGAAAATTGTTTAATGCAAAAAGTGGAAACGTTTCAACTACGAGGAAAAATGTATGCCTGATTTACACAAAAAGACAAGGAAACTGATGCTTGAACACTGGCAACTGTATCTCCTTCTGCTCTTCCCTCTGATCAACCTGATCATCTTCAAATACCTGCCCATCTTAGGGCTTCAGATGGCTTTCAAGGATTTCAGAGTGAGTAAAGGAATGTGGGATAGCCCTTGGGTTGGGTTGAAACACTTCCAGGCGTTCTTCACTTCCCCAAATTTCTGGGCCATCATCGGTAATACGGTGACCATCAGTCTTTACACCATTGTTGCTGCATTTCCCTTTGCCATTCTGCTTGCCATTGGAATGAATGAGCTATCCAGTGCAAGAGCAAGGAAAACAGTCCAGTTCTTCACCTATGCTCCGTATTTCATCTCCACTGTCGTCCTTGTTTCCATGATGATGCAGATGTTCGACCCTCGGATAGGAATCCTCACCAGACTTCTCCAACTCTTCGGATATCGAGGAGACAATGTGTTCGGATCGGCAACAGCGTTCAGACATCTCTATGTCTGGTCCGGGGTTTGGCAGCAAACAGGCTACAATGCAATCATGTATCTGGCAGCCCTGACTGCAATCAATGTGGAGCTGTATGATGCAGCCAAAGTCGACGGTTGTTCCAAGTGGCAGAGAATCTGGCATGTGGACCTGCCGGGCATTCAGCCTACCATCATCATCCTGCTCATCCTCAATATGGGATACATCATGAGTGTGGGATTTGAAAAAGTCTATCTCATGCAGAATCCGATGAACCTCGAGAACTCAGAAATCATCGCAACCTATGTCTATCGTATGGGGCTCATCAACAGCAACTTCAGTTTCTCTACTGCAGTCGGGTTCTTCAACTCCCTGATCAATTTGATTCTTATGCTGAGCGTCAACAAGGCAGCCCAAAAAGTAGGAGAGACAAGTCTATGGTAAGCAAGCACTCCTTTTCAGATGTTTCCTTTGACATCCTCAATAGAATTTTCATGATCGCAAGCACCCTTGTCGTGCTGTACCCCATCGTCTATATCATCAGCAGTTCATTCAGCAGTGCGAACGCCATCATTTCCGGCAAAGTATGGCTCTTTCCAGTAGAACCAAATTTCAATGCCTATACAGCGGTGTTCAAAAACAAACAGGTACTCGGCGGTTACATGAACTCCATCATCTATACTGCCGGAGGAACCCTCATCAGTGTGGTGCTGACCATTGCAGCAGCCTATCCTCTTTCAAGAAAATTCCTCCCGGGGAGAAAGTTCTTTACCGCCATGTTCGTATTTACGATGCTCTTCTCCGGTGGGCTGATCCCTACTTACTTTGTAGTCCGCAACATGCACCTCATCGATACTCGATGGGCGATCGTACTTCCCAATGCATTGAGCATCTGGAACTTGATGGTGACCCTCACCTATTTCAAGACTTCCTTATCAGAAGAACTTTTCGAAGCTGCAACGCTCGAAGGAGCAAGCGACATGCGCATACTCACCTCCATAGTGTTGCCTCTTTCTCAGGCCATCATTGCCGTCATCGGTTTGTATTACGCCATTGGTCTTTGGAACTCTTATTTCGATGCCTTGATTTACTTGAAATCGAGCGACAAGTTTCCGTTGCAGATCATTTTGAGAAACATCTTGATCAGTAATCAGGCAGACCTTTCCATGGGGGCCGACATGGTCGCCATGGCCAGAAGACAAGGTATGGCTGATGTCATGAAATTCGCCCTTATCGTCATCTCGTCTGCGCCGCTCTTGATGGTGTATCCCTTCGTCCAGAAATACTTCGTGAAGGGTGTGATGCTTGGATCAATCAAGGGATGACAGCTGTCGTCCTTGAGATATTCATTGGAGGAACTGTATGAACAATTGGAAAAAACAGGCTTTTTTGTTCGCATGTGCGCTCTTGCTTGTCCTGGCACCACTTTGTGCCCAAGGAAAAGTAGAATCTTCTGCAAAAACCGTCAAGGTCACAGTGACCCCAGTCGGTACCTATCCAGTAGTAACGCAGCCAATCTCGCTGACGTTCCTAACACATCAACCGGTCTATGTTGAAAACCTGGACACCAATAGA
>JAQVVB010000231.1 GCA_028699215.1 Sphaerochaeta sp.
GCCCCTGTGTCAGGGTGACGACTACCTCATCGCCCTCCTTTTGGACCTCTACAGGAAGAATACCCGCTTTGGTCTTCATGAGGAATGTTCCTGTTCTGTTGCCTGTTGCATGATACAAGACAACATGTGCAGCAATGGTTGCATGTCCACAAAGCGGAACTTCTTCATGAGGTGTAAAGAATCTGACTTCCAAATCATACCCTTCCTGTTTTGGAAACACAAAAGCAGTTTCGGAATTGTTCAGTTCATTGGCTAAAGAGAGCATGGTCTGATCATCCAAACCTTCTGCATTGAGCACGACGCCTGCAGGATTTCCTGCAAACAACTCAGTTGTGAAAGCATCAACTTGGTAGAGATCCCTTATAGCCATTTGAGTGCAATTCCTCGCTTTCCTAAAATATGATCGTCGAAAATGACTGAGGCTTCACATTGAGCAAGAGAAGCACATATATGCAAAGGAAGCAGGTGTTCCTCCCGTGGATGGCAGTACCGTGCATAAGGTGCCTGTTGCCAAGAAGCAAGCAGAGCTTCTCGCTCCTCAGCAGAGTGCAAGCCGGTACATACGTCGATGAGCCAATCTTGGAAAGCATCATTTTCCTTGTCGTCTTTTCTTGACTCGGACCAGGTGAAAGCCTGCATGTTGTGGAAGGAAAAGCCTGAACCTATGATCAACACGTTTTCACAGAGAAGGTCTTTCAAGGCTTTTCCTATCTGTATATGAGTTTGAGCATCAAGACCTTTCACCAAAGAGAGTTGTATGGCAGGAATATTGGCTTTTGGATACATCATCAGCAAAGGGACAAAAAGACCATGGTCAAATCCACGCTGTTCATCAATTTTTCCAGAGATGCCAGCATGATCAAGCATTTCAATAATTTTCTTTGACAACTGCGGGTTACCCTGTGCTGGATATGAAATTTCATATGCTTGTTTGGGAAAACCATAATAGTCATACAGCAACGATGGATGCTCTGCTCCCAATACAGTGGGAATGTTCTCTTCCCAATGAGCGCTTATCACAACTATCGCTTCAGGGGTATGTAACGTAGAGGGGAGTTCCTGCATGAAAGAAATCATTGATCGATGACTGACATCGCCAAGAAGGGGCAACGGACCTCCTCCATGAGAAAAATATATTACTTGTCCTTTCGTTTCCTGCATAGTAATTCCTCCTCTCTCCTATAGTTCGCTCAACTCCAAGTATACTCCAGAATCCCCCAGTCGAGAAGATGAAGGAAGGGATAGCCATAGTTGATCATAATTGATTGATCTCATGGGTTTATTTTTTAATTTTTATGTATACAGATATTGTTTAATTTATCGTTTCTCGATAATCTTTTATTGTATTTCATTAATTTTGGAGGGATTGCATGACTGAACACGCATCAACATTCATTAAGCCTCTACATCTATTGCTCACACTGAGTCTTATCGTAGGTCTGCTCTTTCTCATAGGTTTGGCAATGTATCTTATCGTTGCTCCTTTGCTTTTCACCTACCAGCAAGTCAATTTGCCGGTATTGATGCAAGAAGGATTACAGATAAACCTTTCATGTACAGCAAAAAGCCTTTCTGCATATATTCTCTATACAGCAGTCATACTTGTCACCGTATCATTTGCCCTACTCTTTTTGTTCTTTCTCCGAAAAGCAGTATCCTTGCTATTAAAACCCCAGCTTTTCAGTGACACGCTTTCCAAATCGCTCTGCACTATGGGATGGTTCATCTTGCTGTTCTCATATGCCAAGCAATTGCATTTGTTTCTCTATGTACAACAGGTCCCAAATGAACTGCATGAAATTCTGCATTTCACCTTTACTCCAATTACAGAGGGAGCACTCTATGCCTTATCGTTCTTTGTACTTGCGAAGGTGTTTGGACATGCACTCCAGCTTCAGCATGAAGTTGAACAGACAGTATAGGAAGTACCATGCCAATCATCATACGTCTCGATAGAATACTTGCAGATAGAAAAATGTCTCTTACAGAACTTTCACAGAAGGTGGGCATTACCATTGTCAATCTCTCCAACCTCAAAACAGGCAAAGTCAGCGCCATACGACTGTCAACCATAGAAGCCATCTGTAAAAGCCTTGATTGCCAACCAGGAGATTTGTTTGAGTACCAAGAGGAATAGAGATAGAAAAATCAGCCTTCTTTCACTAAGTATGCAACAATGTTCTTCCAATCAGGAAACTTAACCGACCCGAAGAGGATCACCTCACCTTCAAACTTATCCGCTCCATTCTTGTCAATCCTATCATCAATAAGATAGTCACCTTTGTTCAGCTCTTTGTGATGGGAAAGAATGAGTCGTTTATAGGCCTTGTTTCCCATGCAATGCTTCACCCAAAGAAGTTTTTCAGCCCAAGCAATGGCGTTTTCCCACGGAGCAGAGCTAAGAATGTAGGTGTCATATACTTCACTGAGTTTGTCAAAGGCTTCCAGAGCTCCATGAAGTGGCGGCATTAGTGAAAATATTCCGGGAATTTCCTCCTTGTTGTTCTTGAACTTCTCCAAAGTCTTTTCGTCAAGTTTTGAACAGGCTGAGGCGAAGTCAACCAGCGTGCCATCGAGGTCAATATAAAGAATCTTCTTCATTGAGAACCTCCTGCGCATTTCTTATTTCATCATAGAAATCTTATTCGAGGGATGCAACCTGATGACAAGGATGAAACCATTAAAAACTTACATAATTCATTTTTATTAAATAAATTGTCAATAAATATATACTCACAGTCATCATACAATGGCAGTGGATTTTTTCCCACTTCCAATGCTACACTTATGTATACTTTCATATAGGAGGATTGTGACATGTCTACACTTTTTCTTTTGGGTGATTCCACCTGTGCGCAAAAGAGTGCTGAAGTGTTTCCGGAAACAGGATGGGGAATGTGCTTTTCTCAGTATCTGAAAGAAGGCTGGAAACTTGAAAACAGAGCATGTAATGGAAAGAGCACCAAGTCCTTTCTTGATGAAGGTGATTTTGCATCCGTTGAAAAATCGTTGCAACGAGATGATTATTGCATCTTGCAATTCGGACATAATGAAAACAAGGAAGATGAAGGCCGCTATACCGAACCATGGACTACATATACCAAAAATCTGATCAATATGGCAGAAAGAATCATGGAAATGGAGGCTCATCCGATTTTCATCAGTTCCATTTCCCGAAGGAACTTCCTGGATGAACAATTTTTGATGCATACCCTTGGAGAGTATCCTTCAGCCATGGAAGCTGCCGCAGAACAAATGAACATACCATTTGTAGATGCCACCACTCCAACAAGAAATGCCATCATGGAGCTCGGTCCCATAGACAGCCAAAACCTATTCATGCATTTTGCTGAGGGAATCTATCCAAACTATCCGCAAGGCCGTTCCGATGATACCCATCTCAGACCGGAAGGTGCTGAATTGGTATCGAAGATCATTTATGACAAGCTCAAGGAGCTGTTTCCCAACCTTCCATTTTTATCGTAAGGAAGAAATCTTAAAAGTTTCATGTAGAAATCACTTGATTTCTTCCAAGGTTCTTTGCCTTATATAACCGTTGATCAATGATTTTCACCAGCTCATTTGCACTTTCATAGTTGCAGCAATGGGCAACGCCAAAACTTGCTGTAATATGTACATTGTTGGCAAAAACCGTCTTTTCGATCAGCTGACGAAAGAACTCTGCAAGCCTTATCCCATCGCACTTGGTGATGATGAGAAACTCCTCTCCACCCCAACGACCGCAAACCTCTTCTGCCTGTAGATGTTGTTCCACCAAAAAAGACAGTTCTCTCAGTACCTGGTCACCAACTTGATGTCCATAGGTGTCATTGATTTCCTTGAACAAATCCAAATCAAAGAGCATGACATCAAATGCATTTTTTCCATCAGAATAATCTTTTGACTGTAGGGTTTGGAGTACTTCATCGATTTTCCTACGATTATAGAGACCTGTCAGCCAGTCTCGTTCAGATAAGACGACAAGCCTTTTGTTTTGTTCCTCAATCAGCAATGTCTTCTCCTCCAAGAGGATGAAACGCTTGTAGTTCATTGCTGCAACAATCCAGGCTATCAAACCATTGATGAGGAAATCAGCAATGATGGGATTGGAAGAATCAAACGTTTGGAAACGCGGCACAAGCAGGACAGCAAGAAACGTGAGCGTGCCATAGAGAAACACGCTCTGAGCATAGGTGTATAAAAACACCACCGAACCCCCATATATGACTGCAAGATATACAGTAGGAATGCTCAACAAAGGACCTTGGTGGAAAAGAATTCGAATCAACGCAATGCTCATTCCTATAAGAGGCGTTGCCATCTCGTATACTGATGCATACGCATCAATCTTTTTTGTGGTTTGTTTCTGTAGATACATGCTGATGATAAACAACAAACAAAGAATAAGAGCACTTACATAGTGAATTTGTTGGACCATACTCTTTGGCTCACTGATTAAAATTCCATATAAAAGTTGCTCAACGCAAGTCACTCCACTGACGATTCTCGTGGCTAAAAGATTCCTATTGTATTTTTCTCTTGCAAGGTGTTGGGCGTTCATTGGGTTCATTTATACCTTATTTTCAAGGATGGGTCTCTCATTTACACCCTCGGAACCTGCAAGTTTTC
>JAQVVB010000232.1 GCA_028699215.1 Sphaerochaeta sp.
TCCGTCGGCTTTCACCACGGAAGGGATCGCACAGCTTTGGGCATACTCAAGCGCGAGCGAAACATCTTCAAAGACTTCATACCTGGCAGAAGGGATCTTGTAGCGTTTCATCAGGTCCTTGGCAAACACCTTGCTTCCTTCTATGATCGCTGCCCGTTTGGAAGGACCGAAGCAAGGAATGCCGTTTGCTTCGAGCAGATCGACCAGACCAAGGACCAGAGGATCATCGGGAGCAACAACTGCAAAGTCAACCTGTTTCTCCTTGGCAAAAGATACGATTGCATCTAAATCCTTGACCCCAATGGGAACGAGTGTTGCCTCTTGGACCATTCCCCCATTACCGGGAAGGGCATAGATGGTTCCCACCTCTGGATTCTTTCGCAAAGAAGTCAAGAGGGCATGCTCCCTTCCCCCTGAACCTACCAATAAGATATCCATATCTTAATGGTGGAACAGGCGAATGGAATTGGAAACCATCACCATGTCGTATTGGTTGCATGCTTCTATGACCAGATCGTCACGAACCGAACCTCCAGGTTGGACAATATAGGAAACCCCACTGCGATGGGCCCTGTCGATGTTGTCCCTGAAGGGGAAGAAGGCGTCGCTTGCCAAGGCCACCCCTTTTTGCTGTTTCAGATACGTTGCCTTTTCCTCAGAGGTGAACGGTCTGGGGCATTCAGTGAAGTAGCGCTTCCAATCCTCATGCTCAAACAAGGAGGTTTCAGGATGATCGTTGAGATACTGTTCAATGGCATTGTCCTTGTCGTTTCTGCTGAGTTTGGGCAAGAACGGGAGAGAGAGTACAGCCTCACTCTGTCTAAGATGCCACAAATCGGCCTTATCGCCTGCCAAGCGGGTACAGTGGATGCGGGACTGCTGCCCAGCACCCACTCCGATGGTCTGTCCATTCTTTGCATAACAGACAGAATTGGACTGGGTGTATTTAAGGGCGGTCAGAGCAACCACCAGATCTATTTTTGCAGTGTTGGGCAGATTGGTGTTGTCAGTGACGATCGGCTTGAGAACCGACTGGTCGAGCACCACCTGGTTCCGCCCCTGCTCAAAGGTAATGCCATAGACGGTTCGGGTTTCCCTATCCTCTGGAGTATAGGAAGCATCAATTTCCAATACGGTATAGGTTCCATTCCGTTTGGCCTTCAACAAGGCAAGGGCTTCTTCTGTATATCCAGGAGCGATCACCCCATCGGAAACCTCAGCCTTGATGCATCTGGCTGTACTGAGGTCACAAACGCTGCTGAGACTGACGAAATCACCGAAGGAGGACATTCTATCCGCCCCCCGAGCCCTGGTATAGGCCGATGCCAAGGGAGAGAGCTCAGTTGTTTTGGAAACAAAATACATCTTGCGTTCAACTTCGCTGAGAGGAAGGCCGACGGCAGCTCCGGCAGGACTGACATGCTTGAAAGAAGCAGCGGATGGAAGCCCGACTGCTTTTTCCAAGGAAGAAACCAACTGATACCCGTTGAGTGCATCAAGCAGGTTGATGTAGCCTGGGTTGCCGTTGAGTACTTTGAGCGGAAGGTTTCCCCTCTGCGTATAGATCCGTGCCGGTTTTTGGTTGGGGTTGCACCCGTACTTGAGTTCCATGCTGTCCATCAGTCACCTCGTATGTTTGTTGATCATTTTGTGGGTGTAGCTCCCTGTTTCAAGGTCCGTATAGCGGACATAGAGTGCTATCCGATTATCACTGTCCAGTGTATTCCACAGACGTTCAGTGAAGGATTCAAGACCATCTGCAAGTCGAATTTCCTTGGGAGAGCCAGCAAAAGAGGGCAAGGGATTGCCATCACCCTCATAGGTGTGTATCAGATGACCTCGTCCTTTTGGACAATCGGTATAGGGGAAAAAACTTCTTTGGCACTCACCGTCCACCTTTCTCAAAATGGAGAGCGTGTACGAAGGGGTTTGACCAAAAACACAGATTCCACTGATCCGCGGGGTGTAGTTAGGCTCATCCGGTTCATAACAACGGGTAGCCAAAGCTTCACTGAAGGTTTTATGCTCCTTGAGAAAGGCATGGATGGTATCACTCTGGTCCCCGTTGGAAACGATGAGCGTGTTTTCAAAACGTCTGATCGGACTATAAAGAATCAAAGAGGGGTCTTCCACCAAGGATTCATCATAGGCTTGGGCATGCAAGGTCTCGCCCTCGAGGGTGAATACCCTGTTTCGGCTGTTGTTGCTCCTTCCCATGATGAAATACGCACATACCGCCTCATTCTTCTCCGTGAGACCTAATATGATGCCTCTTCCCGGATACCGATTTCCTTCCAGCAATTGTTCAACTTCCATAGCGTTCTCCAAATTCCGGCATACTTGTTCTGTAGTGCGGGGCAGCAACACCCATTCAGCTTCTTCCATGATGCGTCGTTGCAAAGAAGCAGGTGTATCATCCGGCAAAACCTCTACGGCTTTTTGTGCCAGAATCTTTCCGCCATCGGTTATTTCGTTGACGAAATGAACCGTCGCCCCGCTGATTTTCACTCCACGCTCCAAAGCTGCTTGATGCACATGCAATCCATAGTAGCCTGCACCACAGAAACTGGGTATCAAGGAGGGGTGGATGTTGATGATCCGATGGGGATACTTTTTCACAAATGAGGAGGAAAGGATAGAGAGGAAACCTGCCAATACGATCAAATCGATGGAAGCTTTACATAAGGCTGCTTCCAGTTTCTGCTCAAACTGTTCCCTTTTCCCCTTTTCACTTTGTATCAGCAAGGTAGGAACAGCTGCCTGCTTTGCCCGTTCGAGGGCAAAAGCCCCTTCTCGGTCGGTAACCACCAGGGCAAGCTTTCCCGCTTGCAACTCGCCGTTTGTCTGGGCATCGATGAGCGCCTGAAGGTTGGTTCCTCCTCCACTTGCAAGGACGGCTATTCGTATCATACCAGCACAACGCTCCCTTCACCCTCGATAACACTTCCCAGGATATAGGAACCTTCGATTTCTGACAGGGCGATCTGAGCGTCTTCTGCAGAGAGGAATAACACCATACCCACACCCATGTTGAAGGTGTTGTACATGTCACGGAGAGGAATGTTGCCTCTCTCTTGGATCAAATCAAAAATGGGGAGGACACGCACCTCCGATTGTTTGATCTGCACGCTCACATGGGGAGGCAGACAGCGGGGGATGTTTTCGTAGAATCCACCTCCGGTGATATGGGCAGCAGCCTTGATGGTGGTTTTCTGTGCAAGATCGAGCACTTCCTTGACGTAGATTTTGGTCGGGGTGAGAAGCGTTTCTCCCAAGGTGTTTTCCAACGTATCGAAATAGGTATGCAGGATGCTGGGATCCGCTTCCAGGGCAAACACCTTCCTCACCAAAGAAAAGCCGTTGGAATGCACCCCTGATGAGGGAAGTGCCAATAGCTGATCTCCAATCCTTACATTTGTATTGTCGAAAACCTTCGTCTTATCGACAACACCAACGGTAAAGCCAGCCAGGTCATACTCGTCGATGGGGTAGAAACCCGGCATCTCAGCCGTCTCTCCCCCGATCAGGGCGCATCCGGCTTGCACGCAGCCCTCGGCAACGCCTTTGACGATGCTTTCCACTTTGGTGGGGATGTTCTTTCCCAACGCGATATAATCCAAGAAAATTTGAGGCTCAGCACCGCAACAGATGACATCGTTTACACACATGGCGACACAATCGATTCCTACCGTATCGTGTTTATCCAGTAGAAACGCAAGTTTGAGTTTGGTTCCCACCCCGTCGGTACCGCAAACCAACAAAGGATGGGGAGTCTTTTTTACATCGAGTTCAAAAAGCCCTCCGAATCCACCAAGATCTGAACGCACCCCTGCTATCATGGTTCGTTGCACATGGCTCTTCATAAGCTCCACCGCTTTATATCCCGCTGTGATGTCGACTCCGCTTTCTCGATAGCTCTCACTTTGACTGTCAGTTGTCATTGCCGGTTTCTCCTTCAATTTTTTGCGCATATCGGTCCTTACCACGGCTAACCGGTTCAGGACAGGGATACACCCCGGTGAAACAGGCAGTACAGAAGCCTGTGCACGGGTGGTCTGAAAGCTTCGTCACGTGATCACTGCTGAGGAACCCCAAGGAGTCGACATCCAGCAATTTCACCATGGTCTCATCATCATATTTATATGCAAACAGGTCCTCTGATGAATCGATATCGGTTCCAAAGTAACACGGATACAAAAACTTGGGAGCAGAGGATCTGAGATGGACTTCTTTTGCCCCTGCTTCCCTGAGCAAGCGAACGATGCGTTTGCTGGTTGTCCCCCGTACTATGGAATCATCGATGAGCACAACCCGCTTGCCCTTCACTGTTGCAGCTACCGGGTTGAGTTTGATCCTCACCGTATCCTCGCGATCCTTTTGCCCTGGTTGGATGAACGTCCTGCCGATGTACTTGTTCTTGATGAACCCGATGCCATAGGGAATCCCCGACTGGCGTGAATATCCGATGGCTGCATCCAGCCCACTGTCAGGAACCCCGATCACGACATCCGCCTGTGCAGGATGCTCAAGAGCCAAGGAAGCTCCGGCCCTTAATCGTGCGGTATGCACTTCGATTGTATCGATGATGCTGTCCGGTCGAGCAAAAA
>JAQVVB010000233.1 GCA_028699215.1 Sphaerochaeta sp.
TCCACACTCTCTGGTATTCCTGATTTCAGAAGTTCTTCAGGAGTGTACGCCAAGCGATTTCAAGATCTGGATGTGGAACAAATACTCAACATCTCTTTTTTCAAAAAACATCCGGAAATATTTTATTCCTGGGCAAAAGACATTTGGTACCATCTGGAAGATTTCAAACCCAATATCGTCCACACTACGCTATCAAAGCTAGAACAGAAAGGGTATATGCAGGCTTTGTATACCCAGAATATTGATATGTTGCATAAAAAAGCTGGAAGCAAAAAACTGTATGAACTCCATGGAAGTGCAGAACACCACCACTGTACCAATTGCAACTCTTTCTTCACCTATGAGCAGATAGCTCCTCAAGTAAAGGAGGGAAAAGTACCAATCTGCCCCCAGTGCAAAGGCGTCATCAAGCCGGATATTGTTTTTTATGGAGAAAACCTGGATTCCCTGCTTTTAGCTCGAGCTTATGAACAGTTCACCCATACTGATCTCTGCCTTGTGCTGGGCTCTTCATTACAGGTCAATCCGGCAGCTTCTTTTCCCTATTATGCTACAAGTAATGGAGCTCCTTTGGTTCTAGTGAATGCCCAAAAGACCAACCAAGATGGGGCAGCAACTTTGAAATTTTCTGACCTTGAACAGCTTTTCACTGCATTAAGCAGATGGACTGACTCCATAGTTGAGAGAAAACCACTACTTTGACTTTTGTTTCTCCCTGTTAGGGCTTACAATTGATGCTATGAATGTAGTAGTTGCAGATGATGAAGAGAGAGTGTGTGCACTTATTTGTGCGTTGATCGACTGGGATGGTCTTAATCTCACACTCTGTGGTACGGCTTATGATGGTATCAGTGCGCTTTCACTCATTGAAAGGGTTCACCCCGATTTAGTCATAACCGATATCCGTATGCCTGGTCTTGATGGCTTGGCTCTGATTCAACAAGCAAAGTCAATACAACAAGACCTACAATTCATCGTAATCAGTGGACACAAGCAGTTCGATTATGCCCAGACTGCAATAAAATATGGAGTTGCAGAGTACTTGCTGAAACCCATCAAACAGCAGGAGCTGGACCAGACGCTTCGAAAAATGATCAAGCGACATGGGCAACAACAGGAGCTGAAGCAGAATTCCATGTTGCTCAAACAGAAAATATTGCAAGATAAGCAAGAGAGACGCCAACTATCTTTCCAAAAACTTATCAAGGAGAAAGATGGATCATCTCTCAGTCTCTGTTTCATTCCTTCTGATATTCTTCGCGTATTGGCAGTCAAAATTGATGTTCTTGAAGGATCAATGGGAAATGAAGCAGGTTGTATTCTTAAAGACAAGGTCAATGAACTGATCATACATGAAGGAAATTCTTGTTTCACGGATAGTTGTGTCTGCCTGAACGAGGGAATCATCTACCTTTTGGTTTCTTATGAGGATAAAAAAGAAGAGCTATTTCTCAAGGAAAGCAATTATCTGCTTACTTTCCTCAAAACACAGGCGGAAATCTTTCCAAATGTCAGTTTTACCATAGGCGTTGGCATCCCTGTCTCTGATTTTTCCAATCTTCATCTCTCCTTGCTTTCAGCTCAACAGGCGTTTGAGAAGAGGCTCATAGAGGGGTGCCTCTCCCTCTATGTTTCAAAAGCATTGGAAAAAGAAAAAGTTGAGAATCCATTGGTGCTAAAAGACTTCTCCACAACCTTTCAGTCAAGTTGTGCACAGAACTCTCTGGACTTACTCAAAAAAGGTACTGCCACCTTGCTTTACGAACTGATGCAAGAAAAACCCTCTCCCTATGCCTATCTTCAACAGATTCATACTGTCTACGAACATGTTGGTGAATTCTTATGTGCACAAGTAGGAAAAGATGAAGAGTGCTTGAATCTGGTGGAAAGGGGAGCATTTCTTTTAACCAATGCAACGACTTTAGAAGCATTGGATTCCCAATTTACCCGATTAATGGAACATTTGTTTGCTTTTTACCAGGATCGAAGAGAAAAAAATCTTGCCAGGCCTATAGTGAAGGCCCAGATGTTTATAGCTTCCCATTATGGGGACGAGTTACTCAGTTTGGAATCAGTAAGTGAAGTGGTCAATCTCAACAGTTCGTATTTCAGTGCTCTTTTCAAGAAAAACTGTAAGATTGGTTTTTCTGAATATCTTGTTGACATTCGCATTACCCAGGCAAAGAAACTTCTAGCCGAAAGTGATCGTTCAATTAGTGAGATTGCACAACAAGTGGGCTATCATGATCCCAAACACTTTTCAAAAGTGTTTAAAAAAGTCTGTCAAATCAAGCCCAATGAGTATCGGAAGCTCTATGGGTAACCAATTGAAATACCTACAAGGAAGAGTTTTTGTCTTTTTAAGCCTGTTGCTCCTTTTCCTTTTTGGAACGTTTGTTCTTGCGCTTCTCTATCAACAGCAAAAAATTGTTTCTATGTTATATCTTTCCATTCCTCTAGTACTTACTATAGGGGACTTGATACTTTTTTATAGTTGGATCTGGGTTCCTTATCAGAGGACAAAGCATATTCTCCAACTCTTTTCTTCTGGGTATACCTTTGAAAGCATCATCGACAAACACTGTCCCTTGAACAGAGAAATGGAGGAGGTGAACGATAAGATACATGCTTTACTCAATACGGACCAATTGATGAATGCGAGTAAGCGTCAAGCACAGTTCCTTGCCTTGCAAAATCAGATCAACCCTCATTTTCTCTATAATACGCTTGAAGGCATTCGTGCAGAAGCATTATTGGCAGGATTGCAATCAGTTGCATCCATGACAGAAGCTCTCTCGACTTTCTTCAGGTATACCATCAGCAATGTAGAGAATCTGGTGACCTTGGAACAGGAACTGGACAATACACGGAACTACTTTTTCATCCAGCAATTTCGATTTGGCAGCCGATTGAAACTGAAAGTTGAAATTGATGACGATGATAAAGAGGAAGTCTTACGCTATCGTATTCCGAAGCTCACTCTGCAACCAATTGTGGAAAATTGCATCATTCATGGGTTGGAATGCAAAGTGGGGGAGGGATTGCTCCGATTGCATATTGAGACTACAGAATCACGCTTGTTGATCACCATCAGTGACAATGGAGTGGGAATGGAGCAGGATGTTCTCGATACCATGCATAAAAACCTCTCTGTAAGGAGTTTCGACTACACCAAGCGAGAGGAACATCATGGAGGTATTGCGTTGGTGAATGTGAACAACCGTATAAAACTACTTTTTGGCGAACAGTATGGATTGATTGTCACCAGTCGAGTCAAAGTGGGAACCGATGTACTCATCACCCTCCCTAGAAGTGTATTTGAACAGGAAAGATTATGAAAAGCGAAGTGTTTCGTTTGGAACAGGTTTCACTGCCTCCCTATCTGTTCGACATAAACCTCCATCTGACCACCAATGAAATCGTAGGGCTCATCGGTCTCAATGCACTGGGCATTGATCAGTTGCTGTGCATTCTCAATCAGAATGTTCCCATACACTATGGTCATGTATACTGTAAGGAACAATTGGTCAATGATTACCTTTCTAGTTCAAAAAAGCGAAATCGTGTGGTTGTAATAGAGCGGGAGTCAAATCTGATTGATTCCATGAGTGTGGAAGAGAACCTTTTTGTACTGAGGAAGGGATGTAAAAAACACTTGGTCAATCATAAGCTGCTCTCAAGTCAAATGCATCTTTTGCTTGAGCCGCTGGATCTCCATTTCAAGGAGGGGAGTTTGGTTGGCAGTCTATCTGCGTATGAAAAACTGGTGGTGCAATTTGTGAAGGCAAGCATCTGCAAAGCCAATTTGGTGGTGCTCAAAGATATTTCCAATTTCGTAAGCGAACAAGATCTTAACCGTCTCGAAAAAGTATTACCCTATTTTAAAGAAAAAGGAATGACCTTTTTATATGTCTGCAACCATCATCAGGAAGCCTTTCGTTTTTGCAGCCGTTGCTATCTCATGCAGGAAGGAAAAATCATCAAGCACCTGTTTCCTCATCAGATGACGGATGAAATCATTTCACAATACAGCAATGTATTTGAAGAACGTATGGAAAGCAAGCAAAGACAAAAACAGTATGGATTGGAACCTAACTCGAGGATACCTTTGTTGCAATGTGTCGATTTGGCCTATAAGAATTGTCATCATCTTTCTTTTGATGTCGGAGTAGGTGAAACCGTAGTCATGTTGGATAGTGAGAACCTTTCAAACCCCGACCTGTTCAGTCTATTCATAGAACGTACATCCGCCGAACACGGTTCATTGCTCCTAGACGGGTTTTCTCCTTCTTGTGATAACCGTAAACTGGCTCTCATAGGGCCGAAGCCGTATGAGACCTTGTTGTTTCCCCAGCTTCCCGTTATTGACAACATCATCTTCGCTTCAGATCAAAAAATCAAACATCTCTGGTTATATCCGAAAAGGAGAAAATCCATTGCAAAGGAACTTGAAAAAGAGTTTGGGCAATCCATCTATAAGAGTTCTCTGTATGATTTGGATAGGGAGACCTTATTTAAAATTGTTTATCATAAGATCTTGATGCAACGTCCTCAGTTTGTGTGTGTGGTCCAACCGTTCGCTTCTGTCGACA
>JAQVVB010000019.1:0-13459 GCA_028699215.1 Sphaerochaeta sp.
ATTCCTTGTGCCGAATTGATTTCATTATGCGCATGGCAGGCAATGAGACGTTTCTGAATTTCATACTTCTGAAGCAGGGCCTGGGTATGCCGGGTGTCCTCACATGCGATGACGTCTACTGAGCGCAACGTCTCGACTGCTCGATAGGTAATGTCATCGAGATTTCCAATGGGAGTGGCTACCATATATAAGATACTCATGTTTTTCAGTCTACACGGTTAGGCGTAACGGTACAAGATGGTTTCTCTATCCAGTCAAGTTGGTATTATTTACCAATATTGGTTGTTTTTTTCCTATTTTCAAGAAATAAAGCCTATTTATCCACTCAATTCAGGTCTTTTTGAAAGTTGGCACGACATATGCAAACTGTTATGCGTACACAAAAGCATGGTAGTAGCCACCCAGTGGCATAAGGAGACAATAATGCAAATGTTTAAGAGAATTTCAGACATCTTCAATGCAAATGTAAACAGCGCCTTGGATAAGATTGAAGATCCAGCAAAAATGATCAACCTGATGATTACTGAACTGCAGGATACCCTCACCAAAGCCCGTTCCTCAATGGCAAGCCGCAAAGCAGAAAAGACAGGATTGGAAAAAGAGAAAGCAGAGCTCGACAAAGCAATTCAGCGTTGGGACGAAAGAGCAAAGCTGGCTGTAAAGAATGGTCGTGAAGACCTTGCAAGAGAAGCCCTGGTTGCCAAGAAGCAGGCTACTGAGCGCATCAAACTCATTGATGAGCAGATGATCAACCTCGATTCCATCCTTGCAAGCCAAAGCACCCAACTCACCCAGATTGCCGACAAACTCAAAGAAGTGAAGGACAAACAGCAGATTCTTCTTCAGAGAGCAAGAAGTGCCAAAGAAAAAAAGCAAGTGGCACGGACATTGAACAGCAGCGACAGCAGCGAGTTGGCTCGAAAATTCAGTGAATTGGAAAGCAAGATCGAGAGAATGGAAGCTGATGCCGAAATGGCTGGCTACAAAGGGAACCCTTCAACTGCCGATGAATTCTCCAAAATGGAGAATGACAGCGCCATTGAAGAAGAACTTGCCGCTCTCAAGACCTCGATGAAGGAGAAGAAGTAATGGATTACCCAAGACAAGACCCTCGCAAATTATACAGGGAACGCAATGGCATTTTCCTAGGCGTGTGCCAGGGTCTTGCCACTTGGACAGGGCTTCCCGTCCTGGCTTTCAGAATCCTGGCAACCATCTTGATTTTCACTGTAGGTTTTTTCCAGATCGGTGCCATCTATCTGCTCGCAGCACTTCTACTTCCACCGCGATAGCCTCTAGTAACGATTTTTACGTACATACTCCATAGTTGTTGAGATCACAGGACATCGAAAGATGTCCTGTTCCTTTATAGTTCATCCTTGTATTTCCTATAGAGCCCACGCAGCTGATCGTACGTCAGGTTCAGCAAAACTGCAGCTTCCCGTTGGTTCCCCTTCGCTTGAGACAATGCTTCCTTGAGATAGGTTATCTCCAGTTTCTGCCGAGAAGCTTCAAGCGACGAGAGGTCCAATATCTCCTTCTCATCTACGATAGGAGCTGTCTCCTTGCAAGCAGCAGGTTTATACGGATTATCAAACGGATTGAGATCGATGGTTGCAATATAGCATTCGTCGCTACGATAGATTGCCCGTTCAATGACATTTTTCAATTCGCGAACGTTTCCCGGCCAATCGTAACTGAGCAACATGGATGTCACTTCCTCGCTGAAGACAGGCATCTCCGTATGTCCGCACTCCAAGGCCATCTTCGAGCCAAAGTAGTTTGCAAGTAACAGGATGTCCTCACCGCGTTCCCTTAGGGGAGGCAGAAACAGTACCTCGAACGAGAGCCGGTCAAGGAGGTCTTCCTTGAATTTGCCTTCATTGCATAATTGGGGGAGATCGGCATTGGTGGCCCCAATGATCCTGACATTCGCTTCATGCGTGACAGAAGAGCCTACCCGTTCATACGTACCATACTCGACGACGCGAAGTATCTTTTCCTGCACTTCGAGGGGAATGATTCCAATTTCATCAAGGAAAAGCGTACCTCCCTCAGCCTCTTCAAACCTACCCTTACGGGTTTTCTGTGCCCCGGTGAAAGCTCCCTGTTCATACCCGAACAACTCTGTTTCAATCAGGGAAGGAGGGAGAGCCGCACAGTTTACGGTGACCAGGTTCTGTTGCCAACGAGGAGAAAGGAAATGGAGTCTACGAGCTGCGATTTCTTTACCGCTTCCCCGTTCACCCACCAGCAGGACTGATCGATTGACCTGAGCGGCACGACTAAGCCTACTTTGAAAATCAAGGAAGACCTCACTCTCTCCGAGTGGTTGTTGGTTGTATCCGGCTTGGCTTGCGTCCATAACTCATCCCCTCAATTGGTAAAAATAACCATCAGTGGTCCGATTTACCATCGCAAGAGTATCACAAGAAAGAAAGACAGAAAAGAGTTGAAGTGGTAATCTACTCATAAATAACGATTTATCAATACTTTTAGGCAAAACTTCAAATTGGCATGCTTTATGCATATACATTTACACAAGAACAGGTGGTACTACTACCTAAGGAGAGAAACATGGGAGTTTTTTCAAGATTCTTAGACATCGTGAATGCTAACATCAACTCACTTCTCGACAAAGCAGAAGATCCAGAGAAGATGATCAAGCTCATGATGCAGGAAATGGAAGATACGTTGATTGAACTGAAAAGTTCCTGTGCCGCAAAAATGGCAAGCAGGGCCAAGACCGACAGGACCTACAAAGAAGCTGAAAGTGCAGTGAATCGCTGGCAAAGCAGAGCTCAGTTGGCTATCAGTAAAGGTCGAGAAGATCTGGCACGAGAAGCATTGCTTGAAAAAAAGCAAGCCAAGGCTACCATGGAGCAGCTTAAGGATGAGCTTGTATATGCTGATGAAATCATCAAGACCAGCAAAAGTGAGATCAACCAGATTGAAGACAAGCTTGCTGTGGTAAAACAGAAGTATCAGATGATGGTGGAGCGTGCAAAACGAGCGACAGAAGAGCAAGCAGCCCAGGAAACCCTCAAACGTGCTGCTGAAAGCGCCACCTACAACAGATTCTCCAACATGGAAGAAAAGATTGATAGAATGCAGGCCAATAATGACTTGAACAAATCCGGCTTTGGATCACTCGATGACAAGTTCAAGGACTTGGAAGAAATGGATGATATCGATGCCGAAATCGCAGAGCTCCGCAAAAGAGCCGGTATCTAGAAGAAGGGAGAACAAGCATGGAAGCGATTTGGATACTTACCGTCATCTTCACCTTCATCATCGTCATTTCTTCGATTGACAACCGGCATAATCTGAAAAAGAAAAAAATTGACGCTGCTATTCGCATGCAAGAAATGGAGATGGGCATCCCCCCAGGAACCTACAGTGGATTCAAGCCAAGAAAACGCCCGGTAAAAGGCTGCAAGAAGAGCAAGGGCATGGAAGACGAAGATCCCATGGGGACATGGAAACGGGAAACAGACAGAGCAGACCTGAAGAAGGGAATAGACAACCTACAGCAGCGCCTGGAGAACATTGAGACGATCATGAACAGCCGACGGGAAAAGACCAGCGGCTTCAACGAGAAGGAATAAAAGGAATGACTGTTATGGCAACGAAAAAACTCTATAGATCACCAAGAGGAAAAATTTTCGGAGTTTGCACGGGCCTCGCCGAATGGAGAGACCTCCCCCCTGACCCGGTACGCCTGATCATATTCATCGTAGTACTTGCTACAGGTGTGTTCCCCGGTGTTCTGATCTACCTGGCTGCGGCTCTGCTCATCCCCATGAACCCTGGGTATAGCACGAATGAAGAAGGTCCCTACTACCAAAGTGATGAAGATCCAAGAACCGACGATGACCTGAAAGCTGAATATGAACGTTTGAAGCGGAAAGTGGAAAAGATGGAAAACGACATGTTCAATAAGGAAAGAGATTGGGACGATCGATTCCACGAAGGAATGTAACATCATGCTCAAGGACACCAAAGCCAACAAGATCTTCCTTATCATTCTAGTCTGCGTCCTTGCCCTTGTCTTTTCCTTCGATCATTTCTGGGAAAAACAAGGTAGGGACAATAGAGGCGAAGAGAGTTTCACCCTCCAAGATTCAGATTCTTTGACTATCAAGACGATCAACAACAACATCACCTTGGAAATTGATCCAGCAGCAACGAAAGCATCTGCCTCCATTGGAGGAAATGAAACGGACAATCTCACCGTTGTCCGAAATGGGAATGAGGTAACCATTCAGGTTTCCCCGCTCAACAAAAGATTCATTTCCTTCATAGGAGGGTCTTCTTCCCGATTGGTGGTAACCATTCCATCCGTCAAGCTCAACCGCGTTGAAATCGCCTCCACCAATGGAGAAATCGATATCATGCAGGATATGGAAGCCAAGCAGATTGAAATCAAGAACATCAGTGGTGACATCGATCTGCTTAATCTCAAGGCTGAGGATACACTCTCACTTAGTACAATCAGTGGCCAGATCTCAGGCTTCTCGGCAGCAAGCGACAAGAAGTTAACGATAAGCACTACCAGCGGTGGAATCGACTTGAACAAAGTGCAAGGACTCGACATCAAATTGCAATCGATAAGTTCAAACATAGAAACTGAAGTGGAGCTTGCTTCAAAAGGAGACCTGAAGGCTTCTTCCACCAGCGGAAGGCTTGACCTGAAACTCATCAAGGCAGAGAACCTGAATCTTGATGCCACCACGATTTCCGGATCGATCACCTTCAATGATCTGGAACAAGAGGGGAAGAAGGCTTCGTTGGAAACAGGCGATGCCAACACCGATGTCCAACTCTCCTCAGTAAGTGGTTCCATAGACATCCGCTACTAGAAAAAAACCTTTCATCAGCCCCTGCACTGAAAATGCAGGGGCTTTCTTGTTTTACACTATTTTTGTTGATGATCATACAAAATACCTTTAGCATGAAGCATATCCTCCAGAAAAAAAGGAAGGTAGCGTGGAACGTACAGAAAAACTCCTTTACAGATTCATAGCAATCATCTTGGGTGCACTGGCGCTTACAGGTCTCGCTTTGGACCTTCCTCTTACAACACTCAAGGATTTTCTCACCCTCCAGACAACAGGAGGAAGACTCCTCACTGATTTTACGGTGTTCAGTGTTGGAGCGACCCTTTTCAATGCTGCTCTGGTAGGCACCCTCGGTCTGGTTCTCGTCTACTTTTCAGAAGTCAGCTTGTCAGGCCCTACCATTGCTTCAATTTTCACCCTTGTAGGCTTCGGATTTTTTGGAAAGACTCCCCTTAACTGCCTTCCAATCATGGCAGGGGTCTGGATCGGAGCAAAAGTTGCACGAAAAACCTTGGGTTCCTATAGCCTCATCGCCTTATTTGGAACTGCCTTGGGACCCTTGGTGACTTACATCATGTTTGAATTGAATCTACCGCTCGTGCTGTCCATACCGCTGGGCATTGGTTCAGGCCTCGCTGCCGGATTCCTCCTCCCTTCCATCGCAGGATCCATGTTGCAACTCCATCAGGGCTACAATCTGTACAACATTGGGTTCAGCTGTGGATTTCTCGGACTTTTCATCTCAAACCTGCTTAAAGCGGCAAACAGCATGGAAGATTTGACCATCATTTGGAATACTACTTCTGAGCCGATACTCATCTGGCTTGTCCCTATTCTTTCCCTAGTGCTTTTCCTGTTTGCACTGATTTGTGATGGAATCAAAAATGTAAAAAAGACCTTCAAAGGATTTCTTTCACTCCAACAACTACCCGGTCGACTTCCTACAGATTTTTTTGACGCGGAGAGTACCGGCAGCACCTTGATGAACATGGGATTCCTTGGACTTGGTTCTTATATCTATGTCCTGGTGGTAGGCGCTCCTCTTAATGGTCCTGTATTGGGAGGAATTTTCACTGTAATGGGATTTGGATGTTTTGGTAAGAACCTAAAAAATTCCTACCCGGTTGTAGTTGGCGTAGTACTCGCAACCCTTGTATTCGGAAAGGATCTGTCTGCTCCCGGCCCCATCCTTGCTGCGCTCTTTTGTACTACACTTGCACCAATCGCAGGACAATTCGGTATTATAGCAGGCATGATTGCAGGCTTCATCCACCTCTTCATGGTGGAGGCCACTGCACTCTGGCATGGTGGATTGGATCTGTATAACAATGGATTTGCCGGAGGACTTACAGCAACACTGCTTGTTGCAATACTCCAATGGTTCAAGACAAATCGCCCCAAGGAGGATTTTGAACAATGAAACGAAAAGAATTTCTTGGACGCCTTATAGGGGAAGTGACTAATTTCATGTTGCAGGGCAATCCTCTTCGCATGGTGGTTTCCCTTCATCAGGAAGATGATGGAGCCCATGTCAGTTTCTTTGACGATAGGCCGAGAAACGAAGAGGAATTGGAAAGGATACGCACAGCCCTCAATCCCAAAGCCCTACGTCCTGAATTGGCGGAGTACTATGGGATGATGGCAGGACATGATATGGCTTGGGATGCCCGACTGAAACTCATCGGTTGGCAGGTCAAACATGCAAGTGTAGATAATTCCGACAGTGGTTTGCGCATTGATCTCTGGTTGGGAAGTGATTCTTTCAATCCTGATAATTTCACCATCAAGAAGGCTGATAAAGACAAGACATAGCAATTCTTTTGTTAGTACATATGCATCACAATCGTGCTATTTACCATGGTTCTTGTTGCGATAATTTCGTTTACTTAAATTTTTGTTGCATTTTTTAAAAAATATGTTGCATTATTTATGATATTCGGATATTATCCCAACAATTTGAACAAATGGAGCAACCATGGAAACAACATTTCTTGTTCTTGAGGATACAAGCATTTTCCCCGGCTTTGGATTTGGTACTCCTGCCCCGACCCTCGACGAACTGGACCAAGCCTCCACGCTTGGTGAAGTAGTCTTCAATACCAGTATGAGTGGGTATCAGGAAATCCTCACCGACCCCTCGTACCATGGACAGCTGATCGTGATGACCTACCCTCACATTGGAAACTATGGGTGTGAGATGCTTTTCAATGAAAGCACTCACTGCCAAACGGTAGTACCGGCATCAGCATTGATCGTTCATTCAGTATATCAAGGCCCTCTTCCATTGAAGAGGGTCTCTTTAGATGCCTTCATGAAAGCATCAAATGTATGCGGGATCAGCGGAGTCGACACCAGAAGATTGACCCTACATCTACGGGAGCATGGTTCCTGCAAAGGCCTTCTGGTACGTACCAAAAGAGAAACCCTTACGGAAAAAGAGTTGAAACACATCATGTTGACATTGCATGCCTTTCCTTCCATCACTGAACGCAATCTCATCGATGGAGTGAGCGTAAAAGAGCCGGTCATCGATCCCCAGGCTTCTGTTCCAACCCCAAAACACCCCACACTTCGCTTTGCCCTCGTTGACTTCGGCATCAAGAGTTCCATCATTGAAGAGCTCTACAAACGTAACTGCGCTGTCACCTTGTTACCCAGTTGTGCAACCAAAGAGGATGTGCTCTCTCACAACTGTGATGCTCTCTTCCTTTCCAATGGACCAGGAGATCCAGCACTTTTACAGGATGCAGTCGCCATGACAAAAGAAGTCATGGAAATCCTTCCTGTTGTAGGCATCTGTCTGGGACATCAGATCATTACCTGGGCATTGGGAGGATCAACAGTCAAAATGAAATTCGGCCATCATGGGCCCAACCACCCTGTACGTGACCTATACACCAACAAAACCTTTGTAACCAGTCAGAATCATGGCTTCATGAGTGAAAAATCGTCTCTTCCAGACACTGTACAATGCTGGTTCGTCAATGCCAATGATGGCTCTATAGAAGGAATTGAGCATAAAACCAAACCTGTCGCCTGTGTACAGTTCCATCCTGAAGCATCACCGGGACCTCACGACGGGACTTGGATTTTTGACCGATTCATCCAGATTGCCAAGGGAGAAAATGCATGAGTGCAAGAACTGACATCAAGAGAATCCTAATAGTTGGAAGTGGTCCGATCGTCATTGGGCAAGCTTGTGAATTCGATTACAGCGGAACCCAAGCCGTAAAGGCCCTCAAAGAAGAAGGCTATGAAGTCATCTTGGTGAATCCCAACCCCGCAACGGTCATGACCACCCCGGGTATAGCCGACCACATCTATATGGAACCTTTGAAACCAGAATACATGGAACAGATTTTCCAACGTGAGCAACCCGATGCAATCCTCACCACCATGGGAGGACAAGTGGGGCTCAACCTAGCCTTGGAGCTTGATACGTTGGGATTGCTTGAAAAGTACGGCGTTGAGGTTATCGGAGCCTCCATCCAATCAATCCAACGGGCGGAAGATAGGGGCCAGTTCAAGAAAATTGTAGAAAAACTTGGACTGCAAAGTGCCAAGAGTGAAATCATACACTCCCTTGAGGAGGGCCTTGCAGCTGAAAAACGGATGGGGTTGCCTTTGATCATCCGCCCTTCCTACACATTAGGAGGAATGGGTGGATCGATCGCATACACGCATGAAGAGCTCCCTACACTGCTGGAGCATGCATTACAAACCAGTCCATCCCACGAGGCTCTCATAGAAGAGTCCCTCATCGGGTGGAAAGAGTTTGAAATGGAGGTCATGCGTGACAAGAACGACAATGCAATCATCGTCTGCTCAATTGAAAACATCGACCCCATGGGAGTCCATACGGGAGACAGCATCACCATTGCTCCCATTCAGACGCTGGACGACCGTCAATACCAAAAGATGCGCGATGCATCCATCGCAATCTTGAGGGAAGTGGGCGTCGACTGCGGAGGAAGCAACGTACAGTTCGCTCTCGACCCAAAAACAGACAAAATGGTCGTCATAGAGATGAATCCACGCGTCTCCCGCTCTTCGGCCCTTGCAAGTAAAGCAACCGGTTTCCCCATTGCCAGATGTTCGGCAAAATTGGCTGTTGGATACACTCTCGATGAAGTCATCAACGAAATAACAGGACAATCGGTCTCCTGTTTTGAACCGGTGCTCGACTATTGTGCAATAAAGGTTCCACGCTTTGAATTGGAAAAATTTCCTCTTCCCTGCTCAGCCCTGGGAACCCAGATGCGCAGTGTAGGAGAAGCCCTTGCATTGGGAAGAACTGCTTTGGAAGCCTTGAACAAAGGCATCCGCTCTTCTGAGCGTAAATTTGAAGGATTGACCGATCTGACTGAGCACAATCTCTATTCAGAGGAAGAAGTCGATCGATTGCTCCATAGCGCTCATCCACTCAGGTTGATGGCTGCCTACACAACCTTTTGCAAACGAGGGGAAGAGGCTCTTGAGGAAATTGCCTCAATCACCAAGTTCGACCCTTGGTTCCTCTTTTTGCTTATCGAACAGTACAGACTGGATAGAAGAATACAACAAGGACTCACCACATCTTTGCTCAAGGAAGCAAAGATGGCTGGAATGAGTGATAAACGCATCGCAAACCTTCTCAAAATCGATGAAGAAGCCATCGAACGGTTACGGTACGCTGCTCAACTCCATCCCTCCACCCACTTCGTCGATACCTGTGCAGGTGAATTCAACGCGCTCACTCCTTACCTTTACATGACCTATGGAGAGGTTGATGAAGCCCCTCCTCTAGGAAAAGAGGCTGTAGTGATCCTGGCCAGTGGACCAAACAGAATAGGACAAGGGTTGGAATTCGATACATGTTGTACCTTGGCTTCCCTTGCCTACCGTAAACTCGGGCGAAAAACCATCATGGTCAACAGCAATCCAGAGACGGTCTCCACCGATTTCAATATCAGTGACCGCCTCTACATAGAAAGCCTTACAGCTGAAGAAGTGAAGGAAATCCTTCGTCATGAAAGAAATCATCAGGTCGTCGTACAGCTGGGAGGGCAAACCCCTCTCAATATGGCTCAGAAACTTCGCTCAAGCGGAGCAACCATTGTAGGCACTGCATTAGAGGGATTGGAGGAAGCCGGAGACAGAGGACAGTTCTCCCAACTGGTCAAACGTCTGGGACTTCGACAGCCGGAGAACAGAACTGCCAACAACAAAAACGAAATTCTTCCGATGGCACTAGAAGTCGGCTTTCCTGTTTTGATCAGACCTTCATTTGTCTTGGGAGGCAGGGGGATGTTCATCGTCTACGATCAAAAAGGTATTGAAGATTTGCTGGAAAAAGGTAGTATCGATGCATCCCCTGCAGCCCCAGTCCTTGTCGATCAGTTCCTTGATGATGCCTTCGAATATGATTTAGATGCAGTAAGTGATGGTGTTAACCTCTATATAGGAGGTATTCTCCAGCATATCGAAGCAGCGGGCATCCATAGCGGAGACTCTGCAGCTGTCTTTCCTCCCTACAAATCGTCTCCTCAAATCCTGAACCTGATGAAAACCTGGGCCCACAAACTCAGTGTTGAACTTCAAGTGAAGGGTCTGATGAACATACAGTTCGCAGTGAAGGATGATCAACTCTATCTCATCGAAGTGAACCCTCGGGCTTCACGTACTGTTCCCTTCATATCAAAAGCGTCGGGAGTCAATCTCATAGAGGTTGCTGTCAGAGTTTGGGAGGGAGAAGATTTGGTGAGCCAGAAATTGGTTTCCAAACAAGGAAGCATCGGGGAAGGAAAATGTTTGACAGGATGGGCAATCAAGGAAGCTGTATTCTCTTTCGATCGGTTCAGCAATGTTGATCCAGCCCTTGGCCCCGAAATGCGTTCAACCGGAGAATCAATCGGGTTGGGAAAGACCTTTGGAGAGGCTTTCGCAAAGAGCCAAAGCAGTGCAGGAAACATTCTTCCTGTCTCAGGAAAGGTCATTGTCAGCGTAAACCAGAAAGATAGAAAGACCATCATGCCTTTGGTGAAAAAGCTTCAGGATCTGGGTTTCCAGATTGCCGCCACCAAAGGAACGGCCCGGTCCTTGCTTGAGGAAGGAATCCTTTGCGAAGTAGTGCAAAAAGTACACGAAGGAAGACCGAACATCACCGATTATCTGAGAGCAAAACAGGTGGCGTTGGTCATCAACACCCCGATGGGTTACCATGCTCATGTCAGCGATGATGAAATCCGCAGCGAAGCAATGCGATTGAAAATTCCCTATACCACGACCACCAGTGCTGCAATAGCTGCGGTACAGGCTATCGAATACTTGCAGAAAAAACAGGTTACGGTTCGAGAATTGCCGCAATAGAAGCAATTGCCTTTCTATTCTTGTTGTTATAGTATGAGAATACTTTGCAAAGGAGGCCCAATAGGGACCGGGTATGGCAGAAGATGTATTTTCACAACGAACAGTAACATGCGGTGCGCTCACGAAGGCAGATAACAATAAGAATGTCATCCTCAATGGATGGGTCCATCGGGACAGAAACCATGGGGCTCTTCATTTCATAAATCTACGGGACCGTTATGGTCTTACCCAAGTGGTTGTCGATGACGATGCGAGTACAGAACTGCAGGATGTAGCCAAAGAACTGAAGCTGGAGTACTGCATTGCAGTAATCGGCACCGTTAGGCTCAGACCTGATTCCATGGTCAACCCAGAGATGAGCACCGGAGAAATTGAGGTCAAGGCTGAGAAGATTGAAATTCTTTCCAAATGTCCTCCTCTTCCTTTCCAGATTGATGACGGAAAGGATACCCGTGAAGACCTCAGGTTGAAATACCGTTTTCTTGACCTGCGCAGCCAAGGTATGCAACAGCGCATGAAGTTGCGCCATGATTTTATCTTTGCTTGCAGAAAATATCTTGTTGAAAAGGATTTTTATGAGATTGAGACTCCCACACTGATCAAGAGCACCCCAGAAGGGGCTCGAGACTTTGTAGTACCCAGTCGTATCTATCCTGGTAAGTTCTATGCTCTTCCACAAAGTCCTCAGCTGTTCAAGCAGATACTGATGGTCGGTGGTTTCGACAAGTATTTCCAAATTGCCCGTTGCTATCGTGATGAAGACTCACGCGGTGACAGACAGCTTGAGTTCACCCAGCTCGACCTTGAGATGAGTTTCGTCAAGCGTGATGACATTCTAACCTTGATGGAAGGTCTTTTCGGTCAGGTTTTCAGAGACGTCATGCAGTATGAACTTCCTGTACATTTCAGAAGGCTCAGTTATGCAGATGCCTTGAATACCTATGGATGTGATAAACCAGATTTGCGTTTTGATCTTCCTCTGTCTGATGTGAATGAACTGTCAGAAAAAAGCAGTTTCGCAACGTTCAAGGAGATTGTAGGAGCTGGTGGCTTTGTCAAAGCACTTTGTGCTCCAAAAACCGAGGGCGTTGAATTCTCCCGCAAGTACATCACTGAACTTGAGGATGCTGCGAAAATCTATGGTGCGAAGGGATTGGCTTGGATCAAAGTTGGAGCAGACAATGCTCTTTCAGGTGGTGTAAGTAAGTTCTTTGCAGGACTTGAGTCTGAATTGGTTTCCAAAATGGATGCCAAGGAAGGCGATTTGATCCTGTTTGTAGCCCATGAAAACTGGAAGAAGTGTTGTGCAAGTCTCAGTGCAGTCAGAACAAAACTCGGTAAGGATCTCAATTTGATCAGAAAAGGTTTTGAGTTCTGCTGGATCGTTGACTTCCCTCTTTTCGAGTACAATGAGACTGAAGGTCACTGGGAAGCCGCCCACCATATGTTCAGCATGCCTCAGTCCCAATATCTCGATACCCTTGAGTCCGATCCAGGTAGCGTAAAAGGTGATTTGTACGACTTGGTGCTCAATGGCTATGAGGTTGCAAGTGGTTCGATCCGTATCCACGATGTCGAACTGCAGAAACGGATCTTCCGCATCTGCAACTTTGATGATGAAACTGCTGAAGAACGCTTCGGCTTCCTCTTGAACGCCTTCAGATATGGAGCTCCTCCTCACGGCGGTATTGCCCCCGGTGTCGATAGGATGGTCATGATCATGAGTGAACAGACCTCGATTCATGAAGTCATCGCCTTCCCGAAAAACACTGCAGCAGTCAGCCCGATGGATGATTCTCCTTCAACACTCGACCAGATTCAGCTTGATGACCTGCATTTGATCATCAACTATCCTAAAGAGAAAGAATAATCTTACTCACATTACAGAGCCCTGGTGCAAGCCAGGGTTCTTTTTTTACCCTAATCTTGACAAACATCGGTTCCTCCTTTAGGGTGAACTCACTGAATTTGCACTGCACGATAATCTACAGTACAAACTGAGCAGGCGATGAACCACTGTGTTCATGGGGCTGGGTCCGCAAGGACAACAGATGAAAACATCTGTGGGACGGTGAGTATACCCACGGGTGTTTTATTTTTTTTCCACTATGTGCATGCAAAATCGGTGGAGGTACCACTATGGGACAGCAATCCGACCATAAGCTCGCCATGAGAATTTCAAGGTCCAACATTTTTTTGAACTCGCTTCTATCTGTTTCCAAACTCATTGTTGGTGTGGTTGCTCATTCTGCAGCAATGATCAATGACGG